>NZ_JBFRDQ010000003.1:0-62945 GCF_052113865.1 Allobosea sp. TAB14
ACCTCACCCTGGGCATCACCATGCTGGTCGGGCGCTTCCTGGTCATCGTGCCTGCGCTCGCTATCGCCGGCTCGCTCGCCGCGAAGAAGTCGGTGCCCGCCTCCGCCGGCACCTTCCCGACCGACGGCCCGCTCTTCGTCGGGCTCCTCGTCGGCGTCATCGTGATCGTCGGCGGCCTGACCTTCTTCCCGGCGCTGGCGGTCGGCCCGATCGTCGAGCATCTGGCGATGCTCGCCGGGCAGAGCTTCTGAGGAGGCCGCCATGTCGAGCTGTCTTCGCAATCTGCGCCGCGATGCCCTGCCGCCCCACCGTGCCGACGGCGCGGGAGCCGGCAAGGCCGGCCTACGTCCCTCCACCCTCATCCTCGCCGCCACGGCCGGGCTCGCGCTCTTCGTGCTGGTCGCCCGGGCGCTGGCCGCGCTGCTTGCCGGCGCCTGACCGGCAGCCCCCTTCTTCGCTGGAGTCTCTCATGAGCCAGTCCAAATCCGCGAGCCTGATCGACGCCCGCATCCTCGTGCCGGCGCTGGGCGACGCCCTCCGCAAGCTCGATCCGCGCAGCCTCGCCCGCAATCCGGTGATGTTCGTCGTCGCCGTGGTGTCGCTGCTCACCACCATCCTCTTCCTCCGGGACCTCGTCACCGGCGGCAGCCATCTCGGCTTCTCCTTCCAGATCGTGATCTGGCTGTGGTTCACCGTGCTCTTCGCCAATTTCGCGGAAGCGGTCGCGGAAGGGCGAGGCAAGGCGCAGGCGGATTCGCTGCGCAAGACCCGCGCGGAAACGCAGGCCAAGCTGCTTTCGGGCGAGGATCGCAGCCAGTTCCGGCTCGTGCCCGGCACCTCGCTCAAGGTCGGCGATGTCGTGCTGGTCGAGGCCGGCGACATCATCCCCTCGGATGGCGAGGTCATCGAGGGCGTCGCCTCGGTGAACGAGGCCGCGATCACCGGCGAATCCGCCCCCGTCATCCGCGAATCCGGCGGCGACCGCTCCGCCGTGACCGGCGGCACGCAGGTGCTCTCGGACTGGATCCGCGTGCGCATCACGGCGGCCGCCGGCTCGACCTTCATCGATCGCATGATCGCGCTGGTCGAGGGCGCCGAGCGCCAGAAGACGCCCAACGAGATCGCGCTCAACATCCTGCTCGCCGGCATGACGCTGATCTTCGTGCTCGCCACCGCGACGATCCCGAGCTTCGCCGCCTATGCCGGGGGCTATATCCCGGTCGTGGTGCTGGTCGCGCTGTTCGTGACGCTGATCCCGACCACCATCGGGGCGCTGCTCTCGGCCATCGGCATCGCCGRCATGGACCGGCTGGTGCGCTTCAACGTACTCGCCATGTCCGGCCGCGCCGTCGAGGCCGCCGGCGATGTCGATACGCTCCTGCTCGACAAGACCGGCACGATCACGCTCGGTAACCGCCAGGCGACGGAGTTCAAGCCGGTCTCCGGCGTCAGCGAGCAGGAGCTTGCGGACGCCGCCCAGATCGCCTCGCTCGCCGACGAGACGCCGGAGGGCCGCTCGATCGTCGTGCTCGCCAAGGAGAAATACGGCATCCGCGCCCGTGACATGGGCGCCCTCCATGCCAGCTTCGTGCCCTTCACCGCGCAGAGCCGGATGAGCGGCGTCGATCTCGAAGGCTCGCAGATCCGCAAGGGCGCCGTCGATGCCGTGCTGAACCATGTCGAGGCCGGCGCCATCGGGRCACGCCCCGCGGCCGGCGTGGTGCGCGAGGTCCAGGCCAGTGCCGCCGAGATCGCCAAGGCCGGCGGCACGCCGCTCGCCGTGGCGAAGGATGGGCGCCTGCTCGGCGTCATCCACCTCAAGGACATCGTCAAGGGCGGCGTCCGCGAGCGCTTCGCGGAACTGCGCCGCATGGGCATCCGCACCGTGATGATCACCGGCGACAACCCGATGACCGCCGCCGCCATCGCGGCCGAGGCCGGCGTCGACGACTTCCTTGCCCAGGCCACGCCGGAGAACAAGCTCACTTTGATCCGCGAGGAGCAGGCCAAGGGCAAGCTTGTCGCCATGTGCGGTGACGGCACCAACGATGCGCCGGCGCTGGCGCAGGCCGATGTCGGCGTCGCCATGAACACCGGCACGGTCGCGGCGCGCGAGGCTGGCAACATGGTCGATCTCGACTCGGACCCGACCAAGCTCATCGAGATCGTCGAGATCGGCAAGCAGCTCCTGATGACGCGCGGCGCGCTGACCACCTTCTCGATCGCCAACGACGTCGCCAAGTACTTCGCCATCATCCCGGCGATGTTCCTGGCCTTCTAYCCRCAGCTYGGCGCGCTCAACATCATGGGTTTGCAGACGCCGCAGAGCGCCATCCTGTCGGCCATCATCTTCAACGCGCTGATCATCGTCGCGCTGATCCCGCTCGCGCTGAAGGGCGTGAAGTACCGGGCCGTCGGCGCCGGCGCTTTGCTTAGCCGCAACCTGCTCGTCTACGGGCTCGGCGGGCTCGTCGTGCCCTTCATCGGTATCAAGGCCATCGACATGGCCGTGACCGCGCTGCACCTCGTCTAAGGAGCCGCCACCATGCTCAAGCAGATCCGCCCCGCTCTGGTGATGATCCTCGCCCTCACGGCGATCACCGGCCTCGTCTACCCGCTGGCGATGACCGGCATTGCCCAGATCGTCTTCCCACGCCAGGCCAATGGCAGCCTGATCGAGAAGGACGGCAARATCGTCGGCTCCAGCCTGATCGGCCAGAATTTCACCGGCGAGCGCTATTTCCACGGCCGCCCCTCGGCGACGGTCGCGACCGATCCGAACGACAGCACGAAGACCATCGACGCGCCCTACAATGCCGCGAGCTCCGGCGGTTCCAATCTCGGCCCGACCAGCCAGAAGCTGATCGAGCGCATCAAGGCCGATGCCGAGAAGCTCAAGGCCGAGAATCCCGGCGCCCCGGTGCCGATGGATCTGGTGACGACCTCGGGCAGCGGGCTCGACCCGCATATCTCGCCGGAAGCCGCCTATTTCCAGGTCGCCCGCGTCGCCAAGGCGCGCAATGCCGACCCTGCGGGCATCAAGGCGCTGGTCRACGCCCATGTCGAACCGCGCAAGCTCGGCTTCCTCGGCGAGCCCGTCGTCAACGTGCTCGCGCTCAACCTCGCCCTCGACGGCGCCGCTTCGCGCTGACACAAAGGCAATGGCGGCTCCCGATCCGCCATTGCCCCGCGATACCGACATGCCAACCGCCGAGAATCATCGCGAGATCAGGGCCAGGCCCTCGCCCGAGGCGCTGCTCGAAAGCGCCCGGCGGGAGGGGCGCGGCCGCCTGAAGATCTTCCTCGGCGCGGCGCCGGGCGTCGGCAAGACCTATGAGATGCTGACCTCCGGCAGGGCCCGGAAGGCCGAGGGCATCGATGTCGTCATCGGCATCGTCGAAACCCATGGCCGCAAGGAGACGCAAGGGCTGGTCGACGGCTTCGAGATCGTCCCGCGCCGGAGCGTCGACTACAAGGGGCGCGCGCTCGAGGAGATGGATCTCGATGCCATCCTGGCCCGGCGGCCGGCGCTCGTGCTGGTCGACGAGCTCGCACACACCAATGTGCCCGGCAGCCGCCATCCGAAGCGCCATCTCGATGTCGAGGAACTGCTCTCGCAAGGCATCGACGTCTACACCACGCTGAACATCCAGCATGTCGAGAGCCTGAACGACGTGGTCGCGCAGATCACCCGCATCCGGGTGCGCGAAACCGTGCCGGATTCTGTTCTCGACCGCGCTGACGATATCGAGGTCATCGACCTGACCCCGGCCGACCTGATCAGGCGGCTCCAGGAGGGCAAGGTCTATCTCGGCAACACGGCCCGGCGCGCCATCGAGAACTACTTCTCGCCCGGCAACCTGACGGCCCTGCGCGAGCTGGCGCTACGCCGCACGGCGCAGCGGGTCGACGAGCAACTGCTCAGCCATATGCAGAGGCACGCGATCCCCGGGCCCTGGGCGGCGGGGGACCGCATCCTCGTCTGCATCGATGACGGTGCCGGCTCCGCTGCCCTGGTCCGCCTCGCCAAGCGCCAGGCCGACCGGCTGCGCGCGCCCTGGAGCGCGCTCTATGTCGAGACGCCGCGCGCCGCCGCGCTGACGGAGGCGGCCAAGACGCGTGTGGCCGGCGCGTTGCGGCTCGCCGAGCAGCTCGGCGGCGAGGCGGTCACCCTGCCGGGACAGGACGTCGCCGGCGAGATCATTCGCCATGCGGCGGCGAACAACGTCACGCAGATCGTCGTCGGCAAGCCGGCCAAGCCGCGCTGGCGCGAGCTGTTCAGCGGCTCGGTCTCGCATGACCTGATCCGCCGCGCCGGCGACATCAGCGTGCATGTCGTCTCGGTCGCGGAAGGCGAGAAGGACGCCCGCCCGCTCGCAGCCGACGGCCCGCGCCCGTTCAGCCTGCGGCCCTATCTCGGCGTGCTCGTCTCGGTCGCGATCGCGCTCGGCGTCGCCGAACTGCTCAGCCAGGTCATGGACCTTCGCAATATCGCGCTGGTCTTCTTGATGAGCGTGCTGATCTCGGCCGTCACCGGCGGCTTCTGGCCGGCGCTCCTCGCTTCGGTCCTGAGCGCGCTGGCGCTGAATTTCTTCTTCATCCCCCCGCTCTACACCCTGACGATCAACGACCCGGAGAACGCGGTCGCGCTGGCCTTCTTCCTGCTCGTCGCCGTCATCGCGAGCAATCTCACCGCGCGCGTCCAGCGCCAGGCCGATGCCGCCCGCCAGCGCGCCCGCACCACGGAGGATCTCTATCTCTTCTCCAAGAAGCTCGCCGGCACGGGCACGCTCGACGACGTGCTCTGGGCGAGCGCCTTCCAGATCGCCTCCATGCTGCGGGTGCGCGTCGTGATCCTCATGCCCGAGGAGGGCTCTCTCGCGGTCCGCGCCGGCTATCCGCCTGACGACACGCTGGTCGATGCCGATATCGCCGCGGCGCGCTGGGCCTGGGAGCATAACCGTCCGGCCGGGCGCGGCGCCGATACGCTGCCCGGCGCGAAGCGCTTCTATCTGCCGTTGCGCACGGGGCGGACCGCTGTCGGCGTGATCGGCCTCGACGACGACCGGGAAGGCCCGCTGCTGACGCCCGAGCAGCAGCGCCTGCTCGATGCGCTGGCCGATCAGGCAGCCGTCGCCATCGAGCGCATCCAGCTCGTCGCCGATGTCGACCGGGCCAGGCTCGCAGCCGAGGCCGACCGCCTGCGCTCGGCGCTGCTGACCTCGATCTCGCACGATCTCAAGACGCCGCTGGCCTCGATCATGGGCGCCGCCGGCACCTTGCGCGACTATCGCAACGCCTTGCCGGAGGACGACCACGCGGCCCTGCTCGCGACCGTGATCGACGAGTCCGAACGTCTCAACCGCTTCATCGCCAATCTGCTCGACATGACCAAGATCGAATCCGGCGCGATGGAGCCGAATGCGGCGCCGGTGGATGTGGCGGAGGTGGTCGGCAGCGCGCTGCGCCGCGCCGCGAAGATCACCGCCGGCCATCGCGTCGAGACCGGGCTTCCCGAAGATTTGCCGATGCTCAGGCTCGATCCCGTGCTGTTCGAGCAGGTGCTGTTCAACCTCGTCGACAACGCCGCCAAATACGCGCCGGCCGGCAGCACGATCGCGATCAGCGCCCGGCAGGATGACGGCGCGGTCGCCATCGAGGTCGCCGATGAGGGCCCGGGCCTGCCGCCCTCCGATCTGGAGCGCGTCTTCGACAGCTTCTACCGGGTCAGGAAGGGCGATCAGGTTCGCGCCGGCACCGGGCTCGGCCTCTCCATCTGCCGCGGTTTCGTCGAGGCGATGGGCGGCACGATCAAGGCCGGCAACCGGCAGGACCGCATGGGCGCGGTCTTCACGATCCGGATGCCCAGCGAGGCGCGGCAGGACAGGTTGGAGCCGCTGACATGACGACATCGGATATCGAGGTTCTGGTCGTCGACGACGAGCCGGCGATCCGCCGCCTGCTGCGCGTCGGCCTCTCGACCGAGGGCTATGCCATTCGCGAGGCCGCCACGGCGCGCGAGGCGATCGAGCGGATCGCGGAGCAATTGCCCGATCTCGTCATCCTCGATCTCGGCCTGCCGGACATGCCCGGCCAGGAGCTGCTGCGGAGATGGCGGGAGGAGGCGCTGGCGCTGCCGATCGTGATCCTGTCGAGCCGCACCGACGAGGCCGGCATCGTCGAGGCGCTCGAGAACGGCGCCGACGACTACGTCACCAAGCCTTTCGGCATGAAGGAGCTCGCGGCGCGGTTGCGGGTCGCGCTGCGTCACAAGCTGCAGCAGCAGGGCGAGAAGCCGATCTTCCAGACCGGCGAGCTCTCGGTCGATCTGGTCAAGCGCATCGTCAGGCTGGGCGACAGGGAGGTGAAGCTCTCGCCGAAGGAATACGATATCCTGCGCATCCTCGTGCAGCATGCCGGCAAGGTGCTGACCCACCAATATCTGATGAAGCAGGTCTGGGGCGCTTCGGCCGACGTGCAGTATCTGCGGGTCTATGTCCGGCAGCTCAGACAGAAGATCGAGCGCGTCCCCGACCAGCCGCAATACATCACCACCGAAACCGGCGTCGGCTATCGCCTGCGCGAGGCGGAGTGAGCCGGCCTCCGGCCCGCCCGAACGTGACGAAGACCAAAGCATGACCCCGTCCGACATCATCCTCCCACGCTCCATCATCGCGCTTTCGGCGCGCTCGAAGGGCGCGCTGCTGCAGGCGCTCGCGCGAACGGCCGCCGAACGGCTCGCGCTGCCGCAGGCCGCCATTCTCGATGCGCTGATCCGGCGCGAGGCTCTCGGATCGACCGGGGTCGGCGGCGGGGTCGCCATGCCGCATGCGCCCGTTCCCGGGCTGGAGAAGCCTTTCGGCCTGCTGGCGCGTCTCGAACGGCCGGTCGCCTATGAGGCGATCGACGGCAGGCCGGTCGATCTCGTCTGCCTCGTGCTGACGCCCGAGAACGGCGGCAAGGGGCGGATCGACGCGCTCGCCTGCATCGCGCGGCGGCTGCGCTCGCCGGAGGCTTGCGATCGGATTCGCGGCGCCGCGAGCAGCGAAGACATCTATGCCATGCTGCTGGAGGGAAGCTGACGGAAAGGCGCGGCGGCGCCGTTACGAGGCCGCGCTCTGCGGCGGCTCCGGCACGTCGTAGCCTTCGGCGGCGTAGAGGTTGATCTTGTTGCGCAAGGTGCGAATGGCGATGCCGAGCAGATTCGCGGCATGGGTCCTGTTCCCATCCGTTTCCCGCAAGGTCGCCAGAATCAGATCCCTTTCCACCTCCGCAACCGGCAAGCCGACAAGTTGGTCCATGACGGCCTGCTCATGTTCGAGGTCGTGCATTTGATCGTCCTTTCCGAGCCCCCAGAAGCCCCGCCGGACAGGTCAAGGGGAGGACGACGTGGTTAAGAAACCGTAAATCCATGCCGTGACGGGGCCTCAGCCCCGATGGCGCCGTGCCTTCCGGGGCTCCGCGGATGGGGTCTCCACGCATCGATTTGTCGGCATGGGATCGAAATGCCCACTCGCGCGTTGAGTCGTCGGCGCTGCTACCGGCGCGCGGAATAGGACGATGACGATGATCAGACAGACAGCAGTTTCCTTGGCCGCCATGATGATGCTGGCCACGCCGGCACTGGCGCAGCAGCGCAATCTCGGTCCCTCGACCGGCACGGTGCGGATCGAGCAGGTGCAGGCCGGCTTCATCGCCGGCGGCGAGGCCGGTGGCGGCACGCTGCGCTATCATGGCCCGCTTGGCGCCGACGGTGTCCTGATCGGCTTCAAGCAGTAGAGCCCGTTGATTTGGACGGAGCCACGCGGTGGTCATCCCGGGCTTGACCCGGGATCCATGCCGGAGCGCTTCCGATCAAGGCTCAGACATGGATTCCGGATCTCCGCTTCGCTGCGTCCGGGATGACGCTGCTTTCTGTGAAAACACGGCACGTTCCAGCAAGGGTACTGCGCGATAGCCTCTAGGTTTTTGGGCCGCCTCGATTATGGTGCGGCCACCTTGGCTATCGTGCTCGTCCCCTTCGCGATCTCTGTCGCCGCCGCGTTCGCGGCGGCGCTGTTCTGCGTGCTGCTGCGTCCGCTGCTGCAACGCTACGCGCTGGCGCGCCCCAACGCCCGTTCGAGCCACACGGTGCCGACACCGCAGGGCGGCGGCATTGCCGTGCTCGCCGGCGCTTTCCTGGCCATCGCGCTGGCCTTCGGCCTGAGCCCCGTCGAGGCCGAAGCCGGGCGCGCGCTGCTCGTCGTCGCGATGGGAGCGACGGTGCTCGCCCTGGTCGGTGCCTGGGACGATATCCGTCCTCTGCCGGCGAGCCTGCGATTGGCGCTGCAGGCGGCCTGCGTCGGATTCGTGCTGTTTCGGGCCGCGCCGGAATTGCGGTTGTTTCCCGAGTTCCTTCCGCTTGCCGCCGAGCGGGCCTTGGCGCTCGTCGCCGGCATCTGGTTCGTCAATCTCGTCAACTTCATGGATGGGCTCGACTGGATCACCGTCGCCGGCATCGTGCCGCTTGCGGCGGCCCTCGCATTGGCCGGCAATGCGGGCGTGATCGATCCGGCGACGGGCTGGCTCGCGGCTGCCCTCTGCGGCGGGCTCATCGGCTTCGCGCCCTTCAACCGGCCGGTGGCGAAGCTCTTTCTCGGGGACGTCGGCTCGCTGCCGATCGGCTTGCTGACCGCTGCCTTCGCGACGCCACGGGCTGGCCATGGCTGAGGGAACCGTCCTCCTCACCGGTGCCAGCGGCTTTGTCGGGCCGCATGTCGTGGCGGCGCTGACGGGTGCGGGCTGGCGCCTGCGGCTCGCATTGCGGCGACCGGTTCCGCTGCCTGCCGGCGTCGAGACGGTTAAGATCGGCGATCTCGCCCAACCGCTGGATTGGAGCGAGGCGCTGCGCGGCGTCGACCATGTCGTGCATATGGCGGGTCTCGCCCATGCAGGGCCGGGGCTCGACGAGGCGCTCTACGGCCGTGTCAACACGCAGGCGACGCTGGAGCTGGCACAGGCGGCGGTTACGGCGGGGGTGCGCCGCTTCGTCTATCTCTCGTCGATCAAGGCGCTGTCGGGTGCCTTCGACGGGCCTCCGCTGACCGAGGATGCGGCGCCCGCTCCCGACGATGCCTATGGCCGCTCCAAGCTGGCTGCGGAGCAGGGCCTCGCGGCGCTCGCTCTCGACTGGGTCGCCTTGCGCCCGGTGCTGATCTACGGGCCGGGCGTCAAGGCCAATATGGCGGCCCTGCTGAAGCTGGCGAAGCTGCCGCTGCCCCTGCCGCTCGGCGGGCTTCAGGCGCCGCGCTCGCTGCTCGCCGTCGAGAACCTCGCTGAGGCCATCCGCTTCGCCCTGACACCGGCTTGCCCGCCCCGGCGGAACTACATCGTCGCCGATCCGGAGCCGGTCAGCGTCGCCGGGATGCTCACGGCCTTGCGCAGCGGCCTCGGCCGTGGATCCGGCTTGCTGCCGGTGCCGGAAGGCTGGCTGCGGCTGGCGGCGCGGCTGGCGGGGCGGGAGGAGACCTTCCTCAAGCTCGCGGGCAGCCTCGTGGCGCGCCCCGAAGGCCTGCTCAGCGCTGGATGGCGGCCGCCGGTAGAGACCGGGGCGGCGCTGGCGCGGCTGGCGGGCTCTGCTCGCGCCGGCTGAAATCCGGGATCGCCTCGTCGAGCACGGCGTTGGCGGCGGCGCGGTCATTCGCCTTGATGGCTTCGTCCAGTTGCGCGAGCCAGCTCTGGATCTTCGCCCGCCCGGCGAAGCTGGGCTTGGCGGCCATCACCCCGTCGAGGCCGGTCTCGGCCATGGGCTCGTCGCGGGCGAAGAGGATCTCGTTGAGCCGCTCGCCCGGCCGCACGCCGCTGACGACGATCTCGATATCCTCGCCGGGCTCGTAGCCCGCCAGCCGGATCATCCGCTCGGCCAGGTCCATGATCCGCACGGGCTGGCCCATCTTGAGCACATACACGGCGGCCCGCTCGGAATCGGTATCCTCGGCCCCGGTATGGGACGCTGCCGTCAGCACGAGATCGCAGGCTTCGCGGATCGTCATGAAATAGCGGATCATGTCGGGGCTGGTGACCGTGACGGGCCCGCCGCGCGCGATCTGCGCCTTGAACTTCGGCACGACCGAGCCGGCCGAGCCGAGCACATTGCCGAAGCGCACCGCGACCAGGCGCACGCCCGAGGCGGCCGCGACGAACTCGGCATCGCGCGACTGCGCATACATCTCGGCGAAGCGCTTCGTCGCCCCCAGCATCGAGACGGGCTCGATCGCCTTGTCGGTCGAGATCATCACGAAGGTCTTCGCCCCGGCGGCGATCGCCGCGTCGGCGACGTTCACCGAGCCGAAGATATTGGTCTTGATGCCCTCGCTCCAGTCGGCCTCGAGATAGGGYACRTGCTTCAGCGCGGCGGCATGGACGACGATGTCGGGTTGGAAACCGGCGAAGAGCGGCATGATGCGCTCGCGGTCGCGGACATCGGCGAGCACGCCGGAGACGACCGTGTCGCGCTCCTGCACGGCGAGCAGCTCGGTGATCTGGAACAGGGCGGGCTCGGAGCTCTCGACCACCAGCAGCTCGGCGGCGCCGAAGGCGGCGCAGCGCAGGCAGATCTCGGAGCCGATCGAGCCGCCGCCGCCGGTGACGATGACGCGCTTGCCTTTCAGGAAGGCGCCGAGGCGCCCACGGTCGATGGTCACCGTCGAGCGCACCAGCAGATCCTCGATCTCCAGCGGCGCGACGTCGGTGTCGCGCGTGCCTTCGCCGGAGGCGTCGATCCGGGAGATCGGCACGGCGAGCCGGCGCGTCTGGCTGAGCCATTTCTCCGGATGGGCCTCGGGCACCAATGCGGAGGGCGTCGCGACGATGCGGCGATAGCCCTCGCCACGGTCCGCCGCCTCGCCCGCGACCGTCCCGATCTCCGAGAGCAGGCCGAGCACCGGCACGCCACGGATCGACTGGCCGAGATCGTCGTGACGCGGCGAGAGGATGCCGGCGGGGCGCAGCCGGCGCATCGTCCCGGCTTCCATGGCCCGGATCACCATCTCGACCTCGACGCCGCGGCCGAGCAGCAGGGCCGGCAGCACCGCCTCGCGCTCGGCATTGGTCCGGCCGCGGGCATATTTGAAGTAGCGATAGGCCAGGCGCGGGCCGCCGAGCAGGGCGATCTGGACCAGCCAGTAGAGCGCGATCGAGATCTTGCCGAAATAGAAGGCGCCGTAGAAATCCGGGGCGACGAGGAGATAATCGACCGCAAGCAGCGTCACCGTCAGGACCGAGACGGCCTTCACGATGTTGGAGAGGTCCGGCAGCGAGGCGAAGCGCCATTTCGAGCGGTACAGCGAGAAGAACCAGTAGACCAGTCCGGCATAGGCGACGAAGAAGGGCAGGAAGCGCGGCAGATAGCGCAGATGCTCGGTGAGCTGGCGGCCCTCGAAGCGCACGACGAAGACGAGCCAGATCGCCAGCGCCGTCATCACCAGATCGTGCAGGACGATGGCGGACTTCTTCAGGTTCTGTTTGGGCAGGATGGCCATGTCAGCGGGGGTATCCCGCTCCCTCGGCGGCTTGTCAACGCGCGAGCCGGTCTAAAACGGGTCAGGCTCGTGGCGGTCGGGCTTCGAGCCCGCTCAAGACGAAGGAGATCATCTCGTCGGCCGAGGGGCCCGGCAGACATTCGAACTGGTTGATGAGCAGCGGGTGCATGAAGCGGGTCATCGCCGTGCGGATGCAGCCGGTCGCCTGGACCGGGTCGATGTCGCGGAACTCACCGTTGGCGATGCCATCCACCACCACGCGGCGCAGCACGGCATCGAAGCGCTCGATATGGGCGATGATCGCGTCCCAGCTTTCCTCCATCGCGGCGCAGACCATCTCCTGCATCCGCACATGGCCGGCGAAGCGAGCGACATTGAGCCGGAACGAGGTCTCCAAGATATCGCGCAACCTGTCAGCCGCCGGCCGGTCCTGACCGGCGATGACGATCATCGCCTCTTCCTGCTCGCGCTTGTAGCGCTCCAGCACCGCCTCGTTGATCGACTTCTTGGAGTCGAAGAAGCGGTAGACATTGGCAGGACTCATCCGCAGGGACTTGGCGATGTCCGCAACGGTCGTCTTCTGGTAGCCGATGTCGCGAAAGAAGCGCTCGGCGGTGTCGACGATGGTCTGCCTGGTATCGCGTTCGGCGTGGGTCACGGCGCGGCCGCTTTGTTTGCTTTCTAGTGTAGGCGGTGAGTATTGATCGCTATGACGAATTTCGTCATTCGTCAACGCTATGGCGAATAAAAGTTTTTCTCCCATGTGGCAACAATCGCGCGCGGCTCGATAAGTTCCGCGCGGCGCGCGGGACGTACGATTTCGGCGGGATGGGAGCTTCTCCTCAACGGGGCAGGAACAGGATCCTCACTCAAATCGCAGCGCCCCGGTGCCGGCGCGCGATCTCCAGCAAGGCTTCGACATCGAGATGCCCCGCGAGATGGGCGGCGAGATCATCGAGGGTCTGCTCGACGAGCACGTCGAACCGGACATCCGAGCCTTGCGTGCCGCCGCCGATCGCGCCGAGCCAGGCCGCCCGCATCGCATCCGACGCGAAGGCGCCATGAAGATAGGTGCCGGCGACGCGGCCGTCCGGGCTGGCCGCACCCTCGGCCCGGCCATCGACCGCGAAGGGCGCGCGCCGGGTGTCGGGGCCTTCGGTCCGGCCGAGATGGATCTCGTAGGCGCGTCCCCGCGCAGCGCTGGCCGCATGGGTGAAGCGGGTCTCGCGCACCGTCTTGTCGGCGTCGAGCACCGTCTCGACATCGAGCAACCCGAGGCCGGGCGCCTCTCCGGCCGGCCCCTCGATGCCCGACGGGTCGCGGACGACGCGCCCCAGCATCTGGTAGCCGCCGCAGAGCCCGAGCACATGCCCGCCGCGACGGCGATGCGCCAGGATGTCGATGTCCCAGCCTTCGGCGCGCAGCGCGGCGAGGTCCCGCAGCGTCGTCTTGGAACCGGGCAGGATCACCACATCGGCGATCGGCAGGGGCTGTCCCGGTGGCACCAGCACCAGATCGACCTCCGCTTCGAGCTTGAGCGGATCGAGATCGTCGAAATTGGCGATGCCGGGCAGGATGGGCACGGCGATGCGGATGCGGGCACCGGGCTTGCGCTCGGAACGCAGATCGAGGCCGTCCTCGGCCGGCAGCCGGTGCGCCGCCGCGAACCAGGGCACCACGCCGAGGCAGTGCCAGCCGGTGGCTGTGGCGATGGTCTCGACGCCCGGCCGGAACAATTCGACCGCGCCGCGGAAACGATTGACGGCGAAACCGTGGATCATCGCCCGGTCGGCGGGGTCGAGCACCGCATGGCTGCCGACGAGGCTGGCGATCACGCCGCCGCGGTCGATGTCCCCGATCAGGATGGCAGGCACGTCCGCGGCGCGGGCGAAGCCCAGATTGGCGATGTCGCGGGCGCGCAGATTGGTTTCCGCGGCCGAGCCGGCGCCCTCGACGATGACGAGATCGGCATCGGCGCAGAGCCGCTCGTAGCTTTGCAGGACCTGCGGCAGGAAATCGCCGCGCCGGGCGAAGTCGCGCGAGGCGAGGCGGCCGGCGACGCGGCCTTGCAGGATGATCTGGCTGCCCTGCTCGCCCTCGGGCTTCAGCAGGACCGGGTTCATGTCCGGATGCGGCGCGACCCGCGCGGCCCGCGCCTGCAGCGCCTGCGCCCGGYCGATCTCGCCTTCGGCGGTGGCGGCGGCATTGTTGGACATGTTCTGCGGCTTGAACGGGCGCACCCGCATCCCGCGATCGGCGAAGAGCCGGCACAAGCCGGCGACGATCAGCGACTTGCCGACATTCGAGCCGGTGCCGAGAATCATGATGGCGGGCGTGCGGGCGCGGTCCATGCGCCTGCTTAGATCATCTGCGAGGGAAAGGGAGAGGCTTTGCGAACAAAGCAGGGCGTTTGCGCCGACGGGCCAGATGTCGCGAGGCCCCTGACATATTTCGCCGGCCTACTGCGGCATCCTGCTGCGCCAAAGGGGCGAAGTCGCAACGGGCGTCCGCCGTAGACCGGCTGAAAGTGAATAGACACTGACCGGTGATGAATGTCAACATTCATCATTCGATATTTTCAGGCGCCGGAACGACGACCCCGAACGGGGATGCACACGTTCCCACGGCATGGTAGAGCCGGGCCCAGCAAAAGCCTGCCGGACGCCGAAATCCCGATGAATCCGATCTTTTCCGCCCTTCAGACCAGTGTCTTCGAGGTCATGTCCCAGCTCGCGCGCGAGACCGGCGCGGTCAATCTCGGGCAGGGCTTTCCGGATGATCCCGGGCCGGAGGATGTCCGGCGCAAGGCGGCCGAGGCGGTGATCGATGGCTGGAATCAGTATCCGCCGATGATGGGCCTGCCGGAACTGCGGCAGGCGGTTGCGACCCATTACAAGCAYTGGCAGGGGCTCGATCTCGATCCCGACAGCGAGATCATGGTGACCTCCGGCGCGACCGAGGCCATCGCCGGGGCGCTGATGGCGYTGRTSACGCCSGGYGACGAGGTCGTGCTGTTCGAGCCGATGTACGACGCCTATGTGCCGCTGGTGCGCCGGGCCGGCGGCATCCCGAAATTCGTGACGCTGACGCCGCCGCATTTCGGCCTGACCGAGGAGGCGCTGGCGAAAGCCTTCTCGCCGAAGACGCGCGTCGTGCTGTTCAACAACCCGCTCAACCCGACGGCGACGATCTTCAGCGAGGCCGATCTCGACCTGCTCGCCTCCTTCTGCAACCGCTATGATGCGATCGCGGTCTGCGACGAGGTCTGGGAGCATGTCGTCTTCGACGGCCACCGCCATGTGCCGGTGCTGGGGCGGCCCGACATGCGCGAGCGCACCGTCAAGATCTCGTCGGCCGGCAAGATCTTCTCGCTAACGGGCTGGAAGGTCGGGCTGGTCATGGCGGCRCCCGCGATCATGCGSGTGCTSGCCAAGGCGCATCAATACATCACCTTCACCACCCCGCCGAACCTGCAGGCCGCGGTCGCCTACGGGCTTGGCAAGGAAGACGGCTATTTCGAAGGGATGCGGGCCGATTTCCAGCGCTCGCGCGACCGCTTCGCCACGGGGCTTCGCGACCTGGGATTCCAGGTTCTGCCGAGCGCCGGCACCTATTTCCTCAATCTCGATATCGCGCCGCTCGGCGAGAGCGACGATGTCGATTTCTGCCGCCGTCTCGTCATGGAGAACGGCGTCGCCGCCATCCCCGTCAGCGCCTTCTATGCGGAAGGCGCGGTGAAGAACGTGGTCCGTTTCTGCTTCGCCAAGCGCGATGCGACGCTCGACGCGGCGCTGGAGCGGCTCGCGGAGCGGCGCCCGCGCGGCTGATTCGGGACTATTCCGAGAGCAGGCGCGTCGCCAGCTCTCCGGCCGCGGCCAGGCGTTGCYGGAGACCCGCGGCGGCGCCGGGGTCGGCCTTGCACGCGGTTTCCACGGCCTCGACCAGCTGCGCCAGAGCTTTTTGGGCGAGGTCCTTGTCCTTGCCGCGGCGTGCGAGCTGCAGCATGGCCTCGGCCTGGGCCGCGCGCGTCTGGGCCCAGAGCAGCGGCACGGTCTCGCGTCGGCGCTCTTCCAGCGCGGCCGCAAATGTCGCAATGGCCTCTTCGATCACCACCGGTTCGGTGTAGCGTTCGGCCATGGCGCCGAGAACGCTGCCCATCTGGTCTTGAAGTTCGGCCCAGCGCAGCGGCTCCTTTTCGCGGTCGACGGCCGCGGCGACCCGGGTGAGGCTGTTGAAGGCGCGTTCCAGCAGGGCCAGATCGTTGCGGCGGCTGCCGAGCACCGCGCGTGCGCGCGCGATCATGTGCTCGGCCTCGAGCCAGCGCGTCTCGTCGCTGCTGCGGTCCCAGGCGGCAAGCACGGTCGCGAAGGCGGAAATCGCCTCTTCCAGCAGGGCCTCGTCCTGTTGTCTCTTGCCGAGAATGAGCGCGAGCCGGCCGAAGCGGAGCTTCAGCGCGCGCCAGAGCAGCGGAGCTTCATCGCGCTGGAGATGCTCCAGCGCGCGCCGGCAATGCGCCAGGGCCTCGCTGCGAAGCGACTTCTCATCCGTGACCTGCGCAAGCCCTTCGAGGGCGCCGGCCAGCGCTTCCTCGGCTTCGGCGAAGGCGGTGGTATCTTCCAGGCTGTCCAGCCCTTCGAGTTGGCGACGCAGCACTGCCGCGGCGGCGTCATAGCCCTCGCGGCCGCCGAAATCCTCGCTGATGCGGGCGAGCGCGCTGGCTTGGTCGAGCGCGGCCCGGCGGCTGTGTTCGATATCGACGAGCCCGATCAGCGCTGAAGCCTCGCCATAGCGCGCCGCTGCTTCGCGGTAGCTTTCCGGCGCGGCGCGCAGGAAGCTGAGTGCTGCGCGGTCGGCCCGGTTTTCGCCGATCCGCACCCGGCTTCCCGCCGACAGGGCGGTGAGGTCGGTGACTTTTCCGATCAGATGGAGTTCGGCCTTCGCCAGAGCCTTGTCGGCTTCGGCGAGCCGGCCGGCGGCGATGGCGGCCGCCGCTTCGGCGCGCAGCCGCCGGATCTCCGCATCGTCGAGCGGCGATGTCAGGCGACGGGCCAAGGTCAGAAAGTCCTGGGCCTTGCGGTCGAGCAGCGTCTCGTTCGGCAAGGCCTTGCCGGCATCGGTGAGCCAGTCGCCGACCATCGCGGCCAGCGCGACCGGCGGCAATCCGTGGCGTCCGGCGACCCGGGCCAGAAGCGGTGTGATCTCGTCCAAACGGCCGATAGCCGCCTCCCGCCAGGGCTACCGCCATGCTCCCGCTGGGCTCATGGCGGCGATGCATGTCCCCGGGCCGGAAGCGGCTTCCGCTGCCGGCCCGAGGCGTCCAATCTCACTTCGCGGCGATGACCGCGATCTCGACCGTGAACTGCGGCGCGGCGAGCTTGGCCTCGACCGTGGCGCGGCCCGGCGTGGCGCCCGCAACGACCCACTTGTCCCAGACGGCGTTCATCTCGGCGAAGGTCGACATGTCGGCGAGCCAGATATTGACCATCAGCAGCTTCGACTTGTCCGTGCCAGCCTCGGCCAGCAGGCCGTCGATGATGCCGAGGATGTCGGCCGTCTGCTCCGCCACGCTCTTGCCCGCTGCGGCGCCAGCGACCTGGCCGGCCAGATAGACGGTGTCGCCGTGCACGACGGCCTTGGACATGCGGGGACCGGGCTGGATACGCTGGATGCTCATCGTGTAATCTCCTTGAACGGATAGCTTCGCTGGTAGCCCGGCCGGCTCGGTTGCGCAATTGCCAAGGATGCAGGAGCGTTTTCTTCGTGCGAACCGGCATCCGTTTCGCGCCAAAACGCTTCAGGCGAGGCTCGTCCAGCCTGCCCAGAGCGCCGCATAGCGCGCCGCCTTGCCGATCAGCACCAGCAGGATGAAGCGCCCGAGCGGGAAGTTCAGCGTGCCCGCGACGAAGGTCAGCGGGTCGCCGACGACCGGCAGCCAGGCGAAGAGCAGCGAGGGCCAGCCGAAGCGCCCGAACCAGCCTTGTGCCTTGGCGAGGCGGGCCGGGTCGGGCCGCAGCCGCACCGGCAGCGCCTCGACGCCGCGTTGTGCGATGAGCCGGCCGAGCCACCAGTTGAGGAGCGAGCCGGCGGTATTCGCCAGGCTCGCCGTCAGGAAGAGTGCGAGCGGATCGACGCTCTTCGCCGCCAGCAGCCCGACGAAGACGGCTTCCGACTGCGCCGGCAGCAGGGTCGCGGCAATGAAGGCCGCGCTCGCCATGCCGGCGAGCGACCAGAAGGCTTCCATCAAGATGCGGAGCCGGAGAGGGCGGGCCGGGGCGGGAACGACATCGCGGCTGGATTCTACAGCCGCCGTAAGGCGACCTGCTGGATGCGGTGGCTCGCGCCCTTGGTCAGGATCAGGCTGGCGCGCTGGCGCGTCGGCAGGATGTTCTCCTGCAGGTTCGGCAGGTTGATGCCGGTCCAGAGCTTCTCGGCGATGGAGAGGGCTTCCTCCTCCGCGATCTCGGCATATTTGCGGAAGAAGGAGCGCGGATCGCGGAAGGCGGTGTGGCGCAGCGTCATGAAGCGGTTGACGTACCAGCGGTGCAGATCGTTCTCGTCGGCGTCGAGATAGACCGAGAAGTCGAAATAATCCGAGACGAAGGGGATCACCGTGCCGTCCTTCGGCATGCGGCTCGGCTGCAGCACGTTCAGCCCCTCGAGGATCAGGATGTCCGGCCGCTCGACCGTCACCGTCTCGCCCGGCACGACGTCGTAGACGAGGTGCGAATAGACCGGCGCCGACACTTGCGGCTTGCCCGCCTTCACATCGGAGAGGAAGCGCAGGATCGCCTGGCCGTCATAGCTCTCCGGGAAGCCCTTGCGCTGCATCAGCCCGCGCCGTTCCAGCTCGGCGTTGGGAAGCAGGAAGCCGTCGGTGGTGACGAGCTCGACCTTCGGCGTATTGGGCCAGCGCGAGAGCAGGGCCTTGAGCACGCGCGCCGTCGTCGACTTGCCGACCGCGACCGAGCCGGCGACCCCGATAATATAGGGCACCTTGGGCTCGGATTCGGCCAGCAGGAAGCGCTGTGTCGCCTTGAACAGCCCCTGCGTCGCCGCGACATAGAGCGAGAGCATGCGCGACAGCGGCAGGTAGATCGCGACAATCTCGTCGAGCGAGATCGGATCGTTGAGCGATTGCAGCTTGGTCAGGTCGTCGACCGAGAGTGTCAGCGGCTGATCGGCGCGCAGATGCGCCCACTCGTCGCGCGAGAAGATGCGATAGGGCGAGACGAGGTCGCGTTCCGGCGGGGTCGAGATGAGGCGCTGGTCCATGACGCGACCCGCAATCCAGGATTCGAGGTTCAAAGGGAGATCATCCTCGCCGGGTCTTCGACGCTACTCAACCGGATCTGGCCGCCTTCTCCGCCAGTCCGGACCGGGCCGTACGGGCTTCAAGCTGGCTCAAGACGTCTTGCAATGCAATATCGCGGCTCTTGAGCACGACCAAAAGATGATACAGCACGTCGGCGCTTTCGGCGATCARCTCTGCGCGATCGCCCTTCACGGCCGCGATGACGGCCTCGACCGCCTCCTCCCCGAACTTCTTGGCGGCACGCTCGGGACCGGCGGCGATGAGCTTTGCCGTCCAGGATTCCTCGGGCGAGGCGCTGGCGCGTTCGGCGATGCGGGCTTCGAGATCGGCGAGGGTGAAGCCGGTCATGTCAATCGAGCCTCATCCTGAGGCCCGCTTCCGCCATATGCGCCTTGGCCTGACCGATCGTGTAGGTGCCGAAATGGAAGATCGAGGCGGCGAGCACGGCTGAGGCATGGCCTTCGCTGACGCCGGCGACGAGATCGTCGAGGTCGCCGACACCGCCCGAGGCGATCACCGGAACCGAGACCGCATCCGCGATGGCGCAGGTCAGGCCGAGATCATAGCCGGACTTGGTGCCGTCCTTGTCCATCGAGGTCACCAGCAATTCGCCCGCACCCAGCGAGACGACCTCGCGCGCGAAGGCGACGGCCTCGATGCCGGTGGCGTTGCGCCCGCCATGGGTGAAGATCTCCCAGCGGCCGGGCGAGACCTGCTTGGCGTCGATCGCGACCGTGATGCACTGGGCGCCGAATTTCTCCGCCGCTTCCTTGACGAAGAGCCGGTTGGTGACGGCGGCGGTGTTGATCGAGACCTTGTCGGCGCCGGCCAGCAGCAGCGCGCGGATATCCTCGACCTTGCGCACCCCGCCGCCGACGGTGAGCGGCATGAAGCAGGCTTCAGCCGTGCGCGTCACCACGTCGAACAGGATGCCGCGATCCTCATGGCTTGCGGTGATGTCGAGGAAGCAGAGCTCGTCCGCGCCGGCCGCGTCATAGGCCTTGGCGGCCTCGACGGGATCGCCGGCATCGACCAGGTCGACGAACTTGACGCCCTTGACGACGCGGCCGTCCTTGACGTCGAGGCAGGGAATGATGCGGGTCTTCAAGGTCATCGTCGACAGGGCCCAGGCCGTTGGAAAAAGCCGCCGGAAACCGGCTCCTCTAAACCATTGCGGCGCCGGTTGACAGTCCGTCGCGCACGTTCCTTGCTTGGCCTGCGGTTTCGACAGCTCCGAGGTCATYCGATCATGCGCCTGTTCTCCCTTCTCCGCCCCGGCCTGCTGCTGCCGGCCTTGTCCTTCGGCCTGACGCTGGCCGGCGCCGTCCACGCGCAGACGCCCGCGAGCCTGCTCGACACCGTGCAGAGCCGAGGCAGCCTGCAAATCTGCACCACCGGCGACTACAAGCCCTTCACGCTGGCCAAGGACGGCAGCTTCGAGGGCATCGACATCGAGCTGGCGAAATCGCTCGCCAAGGCGCTCGGCGTCGAGGCCAAGTTCGTCCAGACGAAATGGGCCGATCTGCTGACCGACATGGGCTCGGGCAAATGCGACGTCGCGATGGGCGGCATCTCGGTGACGCTCGACCGGCAGAAGAAGGTGTTCTTCTCCGCGCCCTATCTCGTCAACGGCAAGGCGCCGATCGTGCGCTGCGCCGACAAGGACAAGTTCCAGACGGTCGCGGCCATCGACAAGCCGGAGACCCGCGTCATCGTCAATCCCGGCGGCACCAACGAGCGTTTCGTGCGCGCCAATTTCAAGCAGGCCAAGATCGAGGTCTTCCCCGACAACGTCACGATCTTCGACCAGATCCTCGCCGGCAAGGCCGATCTGATGATCGCCGAGTCGATCGAGGTGAAGGTGCAGGAGAAGGCCAAGCCCGGCCTCTGCGCCGTCAATCCGGACGAGCCGCTGCAATATGGCGAGATGGGCTACATGCTCCCGCGCGGCGACGTGACCTTCAAGGCCTTCGTCGACCAGTGGCTGCATCTCGCCAAAGCGACCGGCGAGTTCGCCAAGATCTACGACCAGTTCGTGCGCTGAGGATGTTCGTCGCGCTGCCGGGGCTGGAACCGGCGGCGCGGTGACGGGGCGACCCGGTCGGAGCTGACCGGCGGGGGCGAGCTCGATGTCCGCCCCGATAGTCATTCTTCATCACTTGCCGATACGGTGGCCGCGCAAGGCGGAAGCTCCGCCGGGCTTCCGGGGGGAATGCTGCCATGTGCGAGAATTGCGTCGCTCGTCATCTGTCGTCGCCTCCGTCGCGTCGCTCCCTCCTCGGCCTGGGCGCCGCGCTTGCGCTCGCGGGCGGGATGGCCGGCGGCGTCTCGATGGCCTCCCCACAGGCCGCGCGCCCGGCTGCGGATGTGCCGACCGGGGAAGAGGCGTTGAAGCGGCTGATGGCGGGCAATGCCCGCTACGTGGCCAACCAGCCCCGGCATCGGGATTTCTCGGCCGGACGGGCGGCCCGCGCCAGTTCGCAGCATCCCTTCGCCTCGATCGTCGGCTGTGYCGATTCGCGCCTTGCTCCCGAGCTGACCTTCGACCAGAGCGCCGGCGATCTCTTCGTCGTCCGGGTTGCGGGGAATTTCGTCAACGAGGATGGGCTGGCGAGCCTCGAATTCGGCGCGGCCGTCCTGCAGTCGCCCTTGATCCTGGTGCTCGGGCATACGCGCTGCGGCGCGATTTCCGCGACCATCGATGCAGTGAAGAACGGGACGCAATTGCCCGGCCACCTGCCCGCTCTGGTCAATGCGATCCGGCCTGCCGTCGTCGAGGCGCAGAAAGCCGGCGCCGCCGATATGCTGGAAGCGGCGACGGAGGCGAATGTCCGGCTCAATGTCGAGCGGCTGAAGACGGCAGCTCCGATCCTCGCCCAGCGCGTCGCCGAGAAGAAGCTGACGGTCGTCGGCGGCGTCTACGACCTCGCCACCGGCAAGGTGAAGCTGATCTGAGGCTCAGGCGGCCCGGGCCAGCCGGTCGAGTGCTGCCGTCGGATCGATCCGGCCGTCATAGAGGGCCCGGCCCGTGATCGCGCCTTCGAGGATCGCGGCGTCATCAGCGCAAAGGCGCTCGATATCGGCCATGGAGGCCAGGCCGCCCGAGGCGATCACCGGGATCGAAACCGCCTTCGCCAGCGCGATCGTGCCGTCCCAGTTGATGCCCTGGAGCATGCCGTCGCGGGCGATGTCGGTGTAGACGATCGCGGCCACGCCGGCATCCTCGAAGCGCTTGCCGAGATCGGCGGCCGCCAATGTCGAGGTCTCGGCCCAGCCTTCCACGGCCACGAAGCCGTCGCGCGCGTCGATTCCGACCGCGACCTGGCCCGGAAAGGCCTTCGCCGCCTCGCGCACGAAACCGGGATCGCGCACCGCCGCCGTGCCGATGATGACGCGCCTTATGCCCTTGTCGAGCCAGCCGGCGACCGTCTTCATGTCACGGATGCCGCCGCCGAGCTGCACGGGAAAGGCGACGCGCTTCAGGATGGCTTCGACCGCCGCCGCGTTCATCGGCTTGCCGGCGAAGGCGCCGTCGAGATCGACGACATGCAGCCACTGGAAGCCCTGGGCCTCGAAGGTCGCAGCCTGCGCGGCCGGATCGTCGTTGAAGATCGTGGCCTGCGCCATGTCGCCCTGCTTCAGGCGGACACAGCGGCCTTCCTTGAGATCGATCGCGGGAAAGAGGATCACGGCTTCCAGCTCAGGAAATTGGCGATGAGCTTGAGGCCGAGCGCCTGGCTYTTCTCGGGGTGGAACTGCGTGCCSGCGAYGTTGCCATGCGCAACCATTGCGGTCACCGGGCCGCCATGGTCGGTCAGTGCGACCACGTCCTSSGCCCGYTCCGGCGTCAGCGCRTAGGAATGSACGAAATAGGCATGCAGKCCSYSCGGGCCGGTCTCGATGCCGGCGAGCARCGGRTGCTCGTTCTGCCGGTGCAGCGTGTTCCAGCCCATATGCGGGATCTTGAGGCTCTCGTCGCGCGGCTTGATCAGGGCGACATCGCCCGGAATCCAGCCGAGCCCCTCGGTTATCGTGTATTCGAGCCCGCGCGAGGCGAGGAGCTGCATGCCGACGCARATGCCGAGGAAGGGTCGGCCCTTACCCCGCACCACCTCTTCCAGCGTCTCGACCATGCCGGGAACGGCGTCGAGCCCGCGCCGGCAATCGGCGAAGGCTCCGACGCCCGGCAGCACGATGCGGTCGGCCGCACGCACGACATCGGTGTTGCTGGTGACATGAATGGTCGAAGGAATGCCGGCCTCGGCCGCCGCCCGCTCGAACGCCTTGGCGGCCGAGTGCAGGTTGCCCGAGCCGTAGTCGATGATCGCGACGGATTGGCTCATCGCCCCTGCGCCTCCGGGAAGAGGCCGATGATCGGCAGCGCGCCGCTCGGTCGTGCTGCCGTGGCGGGCGTTGTGGTGACGATCCGCGGCGCGACGGGCTCATCGGCGAGCGCGCGTTCGAAATAACGGCGCTCGGCCTCGGCCAGCGAGCGCGCCTCGACGACATCCGCCAGGCGCCAGCCCTTGCGGGTGAGCTTGCGGATGACGAGGTTGCGCCCCTCGACGCCGAGGAAGAACGCGATCGTCCAGTAGATCAGCCCGAGCGCGGTCGGGTGGAAACCGAAGCGCGTCTGGAGAAAGAAGATCGCACCCCAGGCCAGCACGAGCAGCAGCGTCGCAAGCCAGAGCCGTTGGCCGAGCAGCCAGAGTCCGTGAAGCAGGAACGCGCCCCAGGAGAAACGGTCGGGAACGAGGCGTGCCCGCTCGACCGCTTCGCGCTCGCCGCCTTCGGCCGAGGGCGGCGTCATCACCGTGTAGAATGCCATCCTCGCCTCCTCAGAGCGCGCCCTTGGTCGAGGGCACGCGGCCGCCTTCGCGCGGATCGACCTCGAGCGCCTGCCTCAGCGCCCGCGCCAGCCCCTTGAAGCAGCTCTCGGCGATATGGTGGGCATTGTCGCCATAGAGCGTCTCGACATGCAGCGTGATGCCGGCATTCATCGCGAAGGCCTGGAAGAATTCGCGCACCAGCTCGGTGTCGAAGGTTCCGATTTTCTGCGCCTTGAACTCGGTGCGGAACACCAGGAACGGGCGGCCGGAGACATCGAGCGCGACGCGCGTCAGCGTCTCGTCCATCGGCAGTTGGACATCGGCATAGCGGCGGATGCCCTTCTTGTCGCCGAGCGCCTGCCTGAGAGCCTCGCCGAGCGCGATGCCSGCATCCTCGACCGARTGGTGRTCRTCGATATGGGTGTCGCCYTTCACCKTGACCTTGAGGTCGATCAGCGAATGGCGGGCGAACAGGTCGAGCATATGGTCGAAGAAGCCGACGCCGGTGGCGATCTCGGCCTTGCCGGTCCCGTCGATGGTGAGCGAGACCGCGATATCGGTCTCGTTGGTGCGACGCTTCACTTCGCCCGAACGCATGCTGGCCTCTCAGGGCAGGCTGGAAAACGGCTTCGCTTTAGCAGGGGCAAGCGGGGATGGCCACAGGCGCGGTGCCCCGGCTGTCACACGCGTCATGCTCGGCCTGACCCGAGCATCTCGTGACGGATGAGGCTCCCGCGCTGAGTCCTTCCAGAGATTCTCGGGTCTGCGCTGCGCTTCGCCCGAGAATGACGGCCGAAGCCTCAAACCTTCGCCAGCGCCTGCTCCAGATCGGCGATCAGATCGTCGGCATGCTCCAGCCCGATCGAGAGGCGGATCATGCCGTCGGTGACGCCCATATCGGCCCGGACTTCTGGGCTGAAGCGCTGGTGCGTCGTCGTCGCGGGATGGACGATCAGGCTCTTGGCGTCACCCAGATTGTTCGAGATGCGGATCAGCTTGCAGGCGTTGAGCAGGCGATAGGCGGCGTCCTTGCCGCCGGGCACCTCGAAGGCGATCAGCGTCGAGGGGCCGCTCATCTGGCGTGCGATGATCGCGGCCTGCGGATGGCTGTCATGGCCGCAGAAGATGACCTTTGAGGGCTTCGGGTGAGCGGCGAGCCAATCCGCGACCTTCGTCGCATTCTCCGCCTGCTTGGCAACGCGCAGCGGCAGCGTCTCCAGCGCCTTCAGCATCACCCAGGCGTTGAAAGGCGAGATCGCCGGGCCGGTCTGGCGCAGGAAGGTCTGGATATCGCCCTCGATCAGCGCCTTCGAGCCGACGATCAGGCCGCCGAGGCAGCGCCCCTGCCCGTCGATATGCTTGGTGGCGGAATAGACGACGAGATCCGCCCCGAGCTCGAGCGGGCGCTGGAAGAGCGGCGTGGCGAAGACGTTGTCAACGACGAGCGTCGCGCCCGCTGCCTTCGCGATCTCGGCGACGGCGGCGATGTCGATGATCTCCAGCGTCGGGTTCGAAGGGCTTTCGAGGAAGAGGACTTTGGTGTTCGGCCGGATCGCCTTGCGCCAGGCCGCGAGATCGGTGCCGTCGACCAGCGTCGACGCGACGCCGTAGCKCGGCAGATGGTCCTCGACGACGTAGCGACAGGAGCCGAAGAGCGCGCGCGCCGCCACGACATGGTCGCCGGCGCGCACCTGCGCCATCACGGCGGCGGTGACCGCGGCCATGCCGGTCGCGGTGGCACGGCAGGCCTCGGCGCCCTCGAAGGCCGCCATGCGGCCTTCCAGCATCGCGACGGTGGGATTGGAGAAGCGGGCATATTGGAAGCCCGGATCCTTGTTCAGGAAGCGCGCCTCGCATTGCTCGGCGCTGTCATAGACATGGCCCTGCGTCAGGAACAGCGCCTCGGAGGTCTCGCCGAACTGCGAGCGCATGGTGCCGGCATGGACCAGACGCGTCTCGGGATGCAGCTTCGCTGCGGCGTTGTCCGATGTCGACATGATCAGCCTCAATCCGTTCTTTATAACGGACAGAGCCAGTAGCAGCTTCCCTTCTGTTCGTAAAGAAGAACAGAAATTCCTTTTCGGGAAACGCGCGGCGCGGCAATCCTTCCGCCGGGTTCAGCTCCTGCGTTCGGCAGGCCGTCCGAGCGGCTTGAGGAAGCCGGCGAGATCCGTCGTGACATGGTGGACATGGCCGGCCTCGACCGCGACCTGCTCCCAGGCCTCGCGGAAGGGGTCGGGCGTCCGCGGCACGATCAGCACGGTCTTCATGCCGAGCGCGCTCGGGACGACGAGATTCTTCTCGATGTCCTCGAACATCGCCGCCCGCCCGGGATCGACGGAGTGCTTGGCCAGGAAATTCTCATAGGTCGCGCGTTCGGGCTTGGGCAGGAAGCCGGCCTGCACGATGTCGAAGATATCCTCGAAATGGTGGAGGATGCCGAGCTTGCCGGCGACGTTCTCGGCATGGCCGCGCGAGCCATTGGTCAGGATCAGCTTGCGGCCGGGCAGAGCGGCGATGGCCTCGCCCAGTTCCGGGTTGGGGTCGAGCAGCGACAGGTCGATCTGGTGGGCGAAGTCGAGGAAGTCGTCGGGATCGACGCCATGCTCCTCCATCAGCCCCTTCAGCGTCGTGCCGTAGCGCTGGTAGTAGTATTTCTGCAGGGCCCGTGACGAGAGGCCGTCGAGGCCGAACAGCTCGGCGAGGAACAGGGTGATGCGCTCGTCGACCTGCGGCCAGACCTTGGCCTCGTGCGAATAGAGCGTGTTGTCGAGGTCGAAGACCCAGTGATCGACATGCGCGAAGCCTTCCGCCGTCAGGGGCGGGGTCGCGACCGGGATGTCAGGAAGTGTTTTCATCGGACTCCGAGATGTGGCGAGCCGGAGTCTGCGCTGCAAGTCCTTGGCCAAGGCTTAATCGCGGGCGCGCTCGACACCCTCCAACCCGTCATTCCGGACAAGCCGCGGTAGCGGCGCTGATCCGGAATCCATCATAAGGCTCGGTGCTCTACGATGGATTCCGGGTCTCCGCTACGCTCCGCCCGGAATGACGGGCTGGAGTCGTGACGTCACCGCCGGATGATCGTGCCGGCGCCGGTGTCGGTGAAGAGCTCGATCAGTGCCGCATGCGGCACCTTGCCGTCGAGGATGACCACGGCCTCGACGCCCTTCTCCAGCGCGTAGATGCAGGTCTCGATCTTCGGGATCATGCCGCCCGAGATCGTGCCGTCCGCGATCAGATGGCGGCATTCCTCGACCGTCAGCTCCGGGATGAGCTGCTTGTCCTTGTTGAGGACGCCCGGCACGTCGGTGAGCAGCAGCAGGCGCTTGGCGTTGAGCGCTCCCGCAATGGCGCCGGCGAAGGTATCGGCGTTGACATTGTAGGTCTGCCCGTCGGCGGCGGCGCAGACCGGCGCCAGAACCGGGATCAGCTCGGCTTTCAGCACGGCGTCGAGCACGGTCGTGTTGACCTTCTCGGGCTCGCCGACGAAGCCGAGGTCGAGCACCTCCTCGATCTTGGAATCGGGATCGACGATGGTGCGGGTCACCTTGCGGGCGGTGACCATGTTGCCGTCCTTGCCGCAGAGCCCGATGGCGCGCCCGCCTTCGCGGGTGATGTAGCCGACGATCTCCTTGTTGACCGAGCCGGCCAAGACCATCTCGACGACCTCGACCGTGGCCTCGTCGGTGACGCGCAGGCCCTGCCTGAACTCGGACTGGATGCCGAGCTTCTTCAGCATCGCCGCGATCTGCGGCCCGCCGCCATGGCAGACGACGGGCTTCAGGCCGGACTGCTCGAGCAGCACGATGTCCTCGGCGAAATCCTCGGCGGTGGCCGCGTCGCCCATGGCGTTGCCGCCATATTTGATGACGATGACCTCCTGATCGTAGCGCTGCATATGCGGCAGCGCCTGCACGAGCAGCTCGGCGGATTGCGACGGCGTCAGAAGGGGGTGGTCGGTCATTCGGGCAGGCTCCGCACGGCCGCGAGGAAGGTGCGGCGCGCTTCTACCCGAAGTTTCCCGGCGGCGGAAGGATGCTTGACGTCGTTCAGTCGCGCTTCGCCATCACGGTCGCGACGGCAAGCCCGAGCCAGCCGCCCAGCATGAACCAGCCGCCGATCGGCGCGGCGCGCGGGAACAGCGCCTCGTTGGCGAAGCCGCGGCGCGCCAGATCGGCCGCGAAGAGAGTGGCGCCCAGGATCAAGGCCGACAGCGCGATCCGGGCGAGCGCGTCATGGAGATAGCCGCCCTTGCGGGCAACCGTCGCTCCGAACACGATGGGAGCGTGGAACAGCAGGATCTGCCCGGCGGTCTGGACATTGGCCGTGCCGGTGATGTGCGCCGCGGCGGCGAGCAGTGCCACGCCGGAGACCCCCATCAGGGCGGCGAGGAAGAGGTGAATGCGCG
Source organism: Allobosea sp. TAB14 (assembly GCF_052113865.1). NCBI lineage: Bacteria > Pseudomonadati > Pseudomonadota > Alphaproteobacteria > Hyphomicrobiales > Alloboseaceae > Allobosea > Allobosea sp. TAB14. Next base: position 28,069 of record NZ_JBFRDQ010000003.1, read on the forward strand.
TGGCGGTCATCGGGACTCGCTGTCGTCGGTTCGCTCGGTTGCTGTCATGGCGCATCGGCCGGCAGCGATCCATCGGCTTTGGCTCCGATGCCGCGCGACATGGTGAAGCGCTGCGACCCGTCCGTCAGCTCTGCGCGCGCAAGGTCCTGATGAATTCCGCCAGCGGGTGGATGCTCGGCGTTTCCGGCAGCAGGGGCTCGAGCGCATCGGCAATGGCCGGATAATCCTCCGGCGAGAGTGTCCGCAAGCTGGAGGAGACTTTGTTGTAGCTTGCCGAGCCGCGGCTCGCGATCGAGCGATCGATGACGAAGGTCTCCACCGCCCCGTCCAGCCGTTCGACGAAAAGGGCGAGCGAGCCGCCATCGGCGGCTGCGGCGCTGTCCGAAACGGATGTGAACATCGACCCTCCGGCGGCTTCTTCTGCGGAGCGCGGCCCGGCCTATGTCCGCTCGGACAGCACGCGCGCGATGGTGGCGCGCAAATCGGGGATGCCGAGTCCCTTTTCGCTCGAGGTCAGCAGCACCTCGGGATAGGCGGCGGGGCGGCGCTTGATCTCGTCATAGGTCGCTTCCGCCATGAACTGCTGCTCGGCGGGCTTCAGCGCATCGCCCTTGGTCAGCACGACCTGATAGGACACGGCGGCCTTGTCGAGCGTCTCCAGCACGGCGCCGTCGACATCCTTGATGCCGTGGCGGGCGTCGATCAGCACATAGACGCGCATCAGATTGGAGCGTCCGCGCAGGTAATCGTGGATCAGCCGGGTCCAGGCCGCGACCTTCTCCTTGCCGACGGCGGCATAGCCATAGCCGGGCATGTCGACGATGGTCAGCCGCTCGTCATGATCGACCTGGCGGAAGAAGTTGAGCTGCTGCGTCCGGCCCGGCGTATGCGAGGTGCGCGCCAGCGCGTTGCGCCGCGTCAGCGCGTTGATCAGGCTCGATTTGCCGACATTGGAGCGGCCGGCGAAGGCGATCTCCTGCCCCACCATCGGCGGCAGGTCGTCGATCTTGGTCGAGGCCCAGACGAAGTCCCACGGCCCCTCGAAGAGCTTGCGGGCGGATTCGATCTCGTCCTCGGTGAACGGCTTGGTCGTGCTGGATGTCATGGCCCCTGCCTACACGGCCGCGCGCAGCGCGTCGATGTCCGCGCCCTGGATCGCGTCGACGTTGCGGCCGATCTTCGCCGCATCCCAGTCCCACCAGCGGATCGTCAGCAGTTCCGCGACGATCTCGGGCGGAAAGCGCATCTTGACGATTCCTGCGGGATTGCCGGCGACGACCGCATAATCAGGCACGTCCTTCGTCACCTGCGCCCGCGTGCCGATGATCGCGCCGTCGCCGATCGTCACACCCGGCATGATCACGGCCTCGCGCCCGATCCAGACATCGTTGCCGATCACCATGTCGCCGCGATTGTTAGGGCCGGGCCGCTTCAGCGCCGCGGGATCGCCGAGGCCGAACATCTGGAAGGGGAAGGTCGAGAAGCCGCCGAGCGGATGGTTGGCGCCGTTCATGATGAACTGCGCGGCCTGAGCGATGGCCACGAATTTCCCGATGATCAGCCGGTCGCCGATGAAGTCGAAATGGTAGCGCACGCAGCGCGCGACGAAATGCTCCGGCCCGCGCGAGTCGTCGTAATAGCTGTAGTCGCCGACCGCGATCAGCGGATGGTCGACGATCGCCTTCAGGAAGGCCGTGTCCTTCCAGCCGGGAATGGGATGGCGCGTGGTCGGATCGGGCAAAGGCATCGCGCGGGCTCGCCGAAAAAGGCGAAGGGCGGGAAACCCGCCCTTCGCTGTCTCACTTCTTGTTGCCGTTGGCGGGCTTTGGCGGTGCGGGCACGGCGGGTGTGGTCGCCGGCTTCTTGCCGAACATGCCCTTGAGGTTGTCGAATAACTCGATCTTCACCCCGTTCTTGCGCATGATGAAGCCCTGCTGGGTCACCGAGAGCAGGTTGTTCCAGCTCCAGTAGATCACCAGGCCGGCCGGGAACGAGCCGAGCAGGAAGGTGAAGAACACCGGCATCCAGGTGAACATCATCTTCTGCACCGGGTCCGGCGGCTCCGGGTTCATCTTCATCTGGATGAACATCGTGATGCCCATGATGATCGGCCACAGGCCGAGATGCAGCATGGCGGGCGGCGTGAACGGCAGGGCGCCGAACAGGTTGAACAGGTTGGTCGGGTCCGGCGCCGCGAGGTCGTGGATCCAGCCGAAGAACGGCGCGTGCCGCATCTCGATGGTGATGAACAGGATCTTGTAGAGCGCGAAGAACACCGGGATCTGCAGCAGCACCGGCCAGCAGCCGGCGACCGGGTTGATCTTCTGCGTCTTGTAGAGCTCCATCAGAGCCTGCTGCTGCTTCATCTTGTCGTCCGCGTAGCGTTCGCGGATCGCCGTCATCTCCGGCTGCATCGCCTTCATCTTCGCCATCGAGGCGTAGGACTTGTTGGCGAGCGGGAAGAACAGSGTCTTGAGCAGCACGGTGACGATCAGGATCGCCACGCCGAAATTGCCGACATGCTTGTAGATCCAGTCGAGCACGACGAAGAGCGGCTTGGTGAAGAAATAGAACCAGCCCCAGTCGATCAGCAGGTCGAAGCGCTTGATCTGCTGGCTTTCCTCATAGCCGTTGATCGCCGCGACCTCCTTGGCGCCGGCGAAGAGCCGGGACTGCGAGGCGGTCGAGGCGCCGGGGGCGACAGTGACGCCTTCGCCGAGGAAATCGGCCTGATAGGTCCGTTCCGTGCCGGTCTGGACCGAGGAGAAGCGGCCTTCATATTTGCGCTGCTGGTCCGGGATGACGGTCGCGGCCCAGTATTTGTCGGTGATGCCGACCCAGCCGCCGACAGCATCCTTCCAGGTCCGGCCGACGGTGCCGGGCGCCAGCGCCGGCTCCTTGTCGAGCTTGTCGTAGGTCCATTCCTGCAGGCCGTTCTGCTCGCCGAGATAGCCGACGAGGCCCTCATGCAGCACGTAATAGCCGAGCGTGTGCGGCTTGCCCTGCCGGACGACCTGTCCGTAGGGAAAGAGGGTGGCTGCCGCCGAACCCTTGTTCTCGACCTCGTCGCGGATCGTGAAAATGGCGTTGTCGTCGACGCTGAGGATGCGCTTGAAGGTCAGGCCCTGGCCGTTGTCCCAGGAGAGCGTCACCGGCTTGGCCGGGGTCAGCGTCTGGTTGTCGGCCGTCCAGACGGTCTTGGCATTCGGGACAGCGACAGTGCTGCCGGGCGCCGCGACCCAGCCGAAATCCGAATAATAGGCGTCGGGGCCGCCGGCCGGCGAGAGCAGGACGATGATCGGGCTCTTGGGGTCGACCGTCTCGTGATAGGCCTTGAGCGAAACGTCGTCGATGCGTCCGCCCGCGAGCGAAATCGAACCGGCGATCTTCGGCGTGTCGATCTTGATGCGCGGGCTCGCGGCCAGGGCCTGCTCGCGCGTGCCGGCGACCTGCGTTCCGGCGGTGCCGGGCACCGTGCCGGGAGCGGCCGAGCTGGCGGCCGAACCGGGTGGGGCAGCGGTCGCGGCGGGATTGGCGGCGCCGGCCGGAGCGGACTGGCTCTGCGCCTGCTGGTTCTGCCGGGCAATCTCCTGCTGCTTGTCCATCTGCGGCTTGGCATAGAAGAACTGCCAGCCAAGCAGGATGACCACGGACAGGACGATCGCGAGAAGCAGATTGCGGTTGTCTTCTTTCATCATGAYCGGAAACGGRTCTCGCTCGGGTCCGGCTGGTTCAGGCGGAAGAAACGGAAGACGAAGGCGGCGTGCCGCGCGCAGTGCCTGCACGGCGCCGGTCGGCCTGCGGCTTTTGCGGCCTTGCCCTGTCGATGGCAATAGAAAGATCGGCGACCAGATGCCCGAAATCGGCGCCGAGCACCTCGGCGCGGGCGATAATCACGACATCGCAGGGGCGGTCGGTCTGCGCGGCGAGCGCTTTTGCCGCAGCTGCGCGCAGGCGGCGGCGGATCCGGTTGCGCTTCACGGCATTGCCGGTCTTGCGCGAGGCGGTGAGGCCGAGGCGCAGGCCGCGGGCCGCTTTGCCGTCCCGTCCATCCTCAGCCGCGGCGTCGCGCACCTGCACGGTGAAGACGGACGAACGAAAACGGCGGCCGTGCTCGGCCGCCGCGAGAAATTCCTTGCGTTGCGTCAGACGGGCGAGGCGCATGGCGGTTGGCCAGTCTTCCGGAACGGGCGCGTGATCGTCACGCGCCGCTGTCGTCAGGCCGACAGGCGCTTGCGGCCATGCGCGCGGCGGGCGGCGATGACCTTGCGGCCACCCTTGGTCGCCATGCGGGCGCGATAGCCGTGGCGGCGCTTGCGAACCAGCTTGCTGGGTTGATAGGTTCTCTTCACGGTCCGTCTCCGGGGGCCTTGGTCAGCGCGACGACTGCGGCTTTCCGGGGAAAGCGTGGCCGATCGAGCCTGTCATGCAATAGGGTTCGGCGCCGCCCTGAGGCTGCGCAGGTCGCGGGCTTATGACGGATGGGCGACACCGAGTCAATGCCGAATGATCCGTGAAACGGCTGTCTGCGAGCTTCACGGATCATTCAATGGGGTTTGCGCCTCGCGCCCTGCCGGACGCTGAACGCCAGGATCACGATCGAGCCCGCCGTCAGCACCGCGGCGATCCCGGACGCGGGGCCGTGCAGGCCGAACGCCAGCACGGTGCAGAACGCGACCAGCGCGAGAATGGCGAGCGCAAGCCGCCCGTCATCGACGAACAGCGCGGCAATTTCGCGCAGGATCATGGCGATGGTTTTCATGCCGTCATCTCCACGGAGCGCTTGCGAAAGGCCGCGACGAGGGTGAGCGCGCTGGCAAGCAGCAGCGCCGCCAGCGCGAGGATTGCCAGATCGGCGCCGGGCCAGCTCACGCCGAGGCCCTCGCCCGTCCAATAGATGCCGAAGGCCGAGATCATCACGCCAACCGCGAATTTCAGGGTGTTCTCGGGAACGCGGGCGAGCGGCTTGCGCAGGATGAGGCCGAGCGCCAGCACGAGCGCGCAGGCCGCCAGGGCTCCGAGGCTGGCGGGCCAGAGCAGACCCCGGCCGGCGCCGACGGCCAAGACGATGAAGACGACCTCAATGCCTTCGAGCATCACCGCCTTGAAGGCGGTGAGCCCGGCCAGCCAGTCGCGGCGGCTCGCCGTTCCGCTGTCGCCGGCTTGCAAGGCCCCGGTTTCCTTGGCGAAAGCCGCCTCCTCGTCATGGAGCGCGATGAAGCCGGCGGCCCGCAGGATGGCCTTTCTGAGCCAGCGCAGGCCGAACATCATCAGCAGCACGCCGATGACGAGCTGCAGGGCTTGCAGCGGGATCAGCGTCAGGGCCGGGCCGAGCAGCAATACCAGCAGGGCGAGGGCCCCGAGCGCGCAGCCCGTGCCGATCAGCGCCGGCCGCCAGCCGCGCACGGTGCCGACGGCGAGAACGATGGTGAAAGCCTCGACGACCTCGACCAGCGAGGCGAGGAAGGCGGCGGAGAGAGCCGGAGCGGCCATGGTCCAGGTCACGGGAAACCTCGCGTGAACGATCGAGCTTGCAGGCGACAGCGACAGCTTTTGCTGTCACGATGGCAGCAGCATCAAACGACTTTGATGCTATCATATTTGTAACGATGGTAACATTCAAGGAGTTCCATGGCGTCGCTCGAATGGTTGCTGCTGACCTACAAGGTTCCGGCCGAGCCGGCGCGCAAGCGCGTCTCGATCTGGCGCAAGCTCAAGGGGATGGGCGCGGTCTATCTGCAGGGCGGTGTCTGCCTGCTGCCCAAGACGGACGACCATCTGCGGCGGCTCAAGATGCTCGAGAACGAGATCGCCGAGGCCGAAGGCGAGGCACTGCTGCTGGCGACGGTCGGCCTCGACCAGAAGCAGCAGGAGAAGGTCGTCGCGCGCTTCAACGCCGACCGTGACGACGAGTACAAGGAGTTCATCGAGAAATGCCTCGCCTTCGAGGCCGAGATCGACGACGAGACGCGCAATGCGCATTTCACCTTCGCCGAGCTCGAGGAGAACGAGCAGGAGCTGATGAAATTCCGCAACTGGATCGAGAAGATCCGCAAGCTCGATTTCTACGGCGCCCCCCGTGCCGGGGAGGCGGCCGAGCGCCTTCAACGCTCGGAAGCGATTCTCGACGCCTATGCGCATAACGTCTTCGCGGCGCAGGAGGAGAATCGCCCGCCCGAGGCGGCGAAGCGGTCCTGAGGTCGCGGATCTCTCGCCGGCAGGCTTGCGCTTCGCACGGACATCCCCGATATAGCGCCCGGGAGGTTGGCGAGGGACGTCTCACTCGCCAACCGGGTCAGGTCCGGAAGGAAGCAGCCCTAACGAGACCGAACGGGTCTTCGTCCAGCCTCCCACCTCATGCGAGTCGCGTGTAACCGGGCCTTCTGGCCCGCGGCGGCATTGACCCTCGCCTTCCGATTGGCGAAACCAGTTTTCATGACCGACGAGATCGACGCCGCCACCGCAGACGAGCCGGGCTTCGCCGGCTTCGACCCCGCGCCTGTGCCGGCCGTCGCGGCGCCGACGCCCTATCGCGTGCTGGCCCGCAAATACCGCCCGGCCCATTTCGGCGATTTGATCGGCCAGGATGCGATGGTGCGCACCCTGACCAATGCCTTCGCGGCGGGGCGCATTCCGCAGGCCTGGATGCTGACCGGGGTGCGCGGCGTCGGCAAGACCACGACCGCCCGCATCCTCGCCCGCGCCCTCAACTTCCAGACGGCCGATGGCGGCGGCGCGCCGACCACCGATCTGCGCGAGTTCGGCATCCATTGCCGCGACATCATCGAGGGCCGGCACATCGACGTGATGGAGCTCGATGCCGCCTCGAACAACGGCGTCGAGAATGTCCGCCAGCTCATCGAGGGCATCCAGTACGCGCCGGTCTCCGGCCGCTACAAGGTCTACATCATCGACGAAGTCCATATGATGTCGACGGCCGCCTTCAACGCGCTGCTCAAGACGCTGGAGGAGCCGCCGGCCCACGCGAAATTCATCTTCGCAACCACCGAGATCCGCAAGGTGCCGATCACGGTGCTGTCGCGCTGCCAGCGCTTCGATCTGCGCCGCGTCGAATCCGACGTACTGGTGAACCATCTCTCCGGCATCTGCCGCACTGAGAGTGTCGAGGCCGAGGACGAGGCGCTTGCCGCCGTCGCCCGCGCCGCCGAGGGCTCGGTGCGCGATTCGCTCTCGATCCTCGACCAGGCCATCGCCCATGCGGCGGGCCGGATCACGCTCGACGACATCCGCTCCATGCTCGGCCTCGCCGATCGGGCGCGCGTCATCGACCTGTTCGAGTCGGTGATGAAGGGCGACATCGCCGCTGCGCTCGGCGAATTGCGCGCGCAATACGATGCCGGCGCCGACCCGGTCGTGGTGTTGAACGACCTCGCCGAATTCACCCATCTCGTCACCCGTCTCAAGCTCGTGCCGGACGCCGTGAAGGACGCGACGCTCGCCCAGGCCGAGCGCGTGCGCGGCGGCGACTTCGCCCAGCGCCTCTCGCTGCGCGTGCTCGCCCGCACCTGGCAGATGCTGCTCAAGGGCATTGCCGAGGTGAAGCAGGCCGACCGGCCGGTAATGGCGGCGGAAATGGTGCTGGTGCGCCTCGCCCATGCCGCCGACCTGCCGACGCCGGACGAAGCCTTGAAGATGCTGCGCGACGGCGCGGGCGCCATCCCCGGCGGCAATGGCCAAGGAAACGGCCATGGTGGCGGCGCGCCGCGTCCGCCCTCCGGCGGCGGCAACACCGCGCTGGCCGCACGCCCGATCCTCGCCAGCGCCAATCCGGCGCCTGTCGCCGCACCGCGCGCCGTGGCGGCCCCGCAGGCGATCGTCGCCTCGATCGAGGATGTGGTGGCGCTGGCCTCCCAGCATCGCGAGATCACCCTGAAGATCGCGCTCGAGCGCGATATCCGCCCGGTGCGGTTCGAGCCCGGCCGCATCGAGTTCTCGCTGGTCGAGGGCGCCTCGCGCACGCTGGCGCAGGATCTGTCGCGCAAGCTCAAGGAATGGACCGGCCAGACCTGGATGGTCGCGGTCGTCAACGCCGAGGGCGGCGCGACGATGCGCGAGCAGGCCATCGCCGCCAAGGATCAGCGCGAGAGCGATGCCGCCGCGCATCCCTCCGTCAAGGCGGTGCTGGAGCGCTTTCCCGGCGCGCGCATCGTCGATGTCCGCGATCCGCGCGCCGTCGAGGCGGCCGAGAATGCCGCAGCGCCGGCCGGCGACGAATACCTGCCCGATGCCGAACCGCTCTTCGACGATGCAGAGCCGGATTTCGACGGCATCGACTTCTGATCACGATCGTTTGCAGTTTCCCGAGGAGGATTTCCGATGCGCGACATGATGGGTCTGATGAAGCAGGCTCAGCAGATGCAGCAGAAGATGGCCGACATGCAGGCCGAGCTCGAGACCATCGAGGTCGAGGGCGCTGCGGGTGGCGGCATGGTCACGGTGACGATGACGGCCAAGGGCGCGCTCAGGAGCGTGAAGATCGACCCCAGCCTGATGGTGCCGGACGAGCGCGAGATCCTGGAGGATTTGATCGTCGCGGCAGCCGGCGATGCCCGCGGCCGCGCCGAGCGCGTCATGCAGGAGCGCATGGCCGAGGTCACCAAGGGCCTGCCGATCCCGCCGGGCATGAAGCTGTTCTGATTTCATATCCGCACGGGTCATCCCGGCCGAAGCGAAACGCAGAGCCGGGATCCATGCCTGAACCGTTCCGGCATGGATCCCGGGTCTCCCTGCGGTCGCCCGGGATGACGCCTCCCTTCTTCTGAGAAGCAGCATGTCCCGCGCCATTGCCGGTCCCGAGATCGAAAGGCTGATCCAGCTTCTGGCCAAGCTGCCGGGGCTCGGGCCGCGCTCGGCCCGGCGCGCGGCGCTGCATCTGGTCAAGAAGCGCGAGCAATTGCTCGGCCCGCTCTCCGAGGCGATGGCGGTGGCGCGCGAACGCATCGTCGTCTGCTCGACCTGCGGCAATGTCGATACCAGGGACCCTTGCGGGCTCTGCAGCGATCCGCGCCGCGACGACAGCCTGATCGTCGTCGTCGCCGATATCTCGGACCTCTGGGCGCTGGAGCGCTCGGGCGCCGTCTCGGGCCGCTACCATGTGCTGGGCGGCGTGCTTTCGGCGCTCGATGGCGTCCGGCCGGAGCATCTCTCGCTCGACGCCCTGGTGGCGCGGGCCTCCGATCCGGCGGTGAAGGAGGTCATCCTCGCGCTCAACGCCACGGTCGACGGCCAGACCACGGCGCATTTCATCACCGATCTCATGGCGCATCTGCCGGTCAAGGTGACGAAGCTCGCCCATGGCGTGCCGGTCGGCGGCGAGCTCGACTATCTCGACGACGGGACATTGGCCGCCGCCATCCGCCAGCGCACGGGGTTTTGAGGAAGCGCTTGCGCCTTCCGGTCATTCTCGGGCGGAGCGTAGCACAGGCCTGAGAATCTCGGGCCGAAAGAGGCGCAAGAGCCTCCATGTCGCGAGCTGCTCGGGTCGAGCCTGAGCATAGCGGCGCAGGCAAGCCTCAGAACTTGTAGGCGATGCTGGCGCGGGCGCTGTGCGTGGTCAGCTCCTGCTCGCCGCTCAGGCCGGGCAAGGCGCCCGAGGTCGCGAAGCGGTTCTTGCCGAAATCGGTGTAGCGGTATTCGGCGCCGAGGATCAGGTTGTCGGTGAAGGCGAAGTTCACGCCGGCGCCGACATTCCAGCCGGTCCGCGTGCTGCTCAGCCGCTCTCCGAAGCCGGCCGGGTCGAAGACGCGGCGTTCGAATTCGCTGAAGGAGGCGCCGCCGGTGGCGTAGATCATCAGCCGGTCGAAGGCATAGCCGATGCGGGCCCGCGCCGAGCCCTGCCAGTTCTGGTCGATCCGCGCGGCGATGCCGACGCCGTCGAAGCGGCTGCGGCTGTTGAGCGCCTCGATGTCGCCCTCGATGCCGAGCACGACGCTGCCGAACTGGTAGTTGAAGCCGGCATGGGCGCCGCCGAAGGCGGAATCATCGTCGGTCCGGAAGCTCGTCGGCGCGAAGGGGCCGACGGGCCCGCCGATGCGGACGCGGTTGCTGCCCCAGGAATAGCCGCCCTGCAGGCCGGCATAGAGGCCGGTCCAGGAATAGAAGGCCGGCAGCTCCGGCGCCGGCGGCAGCGCGACGCCACGCAGATCGGCCGCGCCGGCCGCTCCCGAGAGCAGGATCGCGAGGCTCGTCAGGCCGGCTTTGAGCAGCTTCGTCATCGGGCTTCCGTTGAATCGCAAGCGCCGGCCCATCGAGGGCGGCGCCGGCCGATAACGAAGCATTAAGGTTAACAATCGGCTAAGGCGGCCTTCTCGCCCGACCTTCTGGGAACAATTGCGGGCCGGGCCTGTTGCCCGCAAGCTGGGCCCGGAGCATTTTCGGCGAAGCGGACACCGGTTCGCGTGAAGACGATGCGGCAGGACAGAAGACTCTTCGTAACGGAGACCGGACCCCGAGATGGCTTTCCTGAAGCGGATCACCGGCGCGGCGGGCATCGGCGTCGCGCTCGGCTATCTCTCGGGGGTCATCTCCAGCCGTCGCGTCCGCCGCAGGCGGGAGGCGGCGCGCGGCCGGCTGGCGCGGACACCGCTGCAGATGACCTGGCTCGGCTGGAAGGATGTGCTGCTGCGCTTCGTCGGCAATGTCGGCGACAACCGGCTGACCTCGCTGGCCGGCGCCGTCGCCTTCTTCACCCTGCTCTCGCTGGTGCCGGCGCTCTCGCTGCTGGTCACGATCTATCGCTATTTCACCGACCCGGCGACGATCGCCGGCCAGCTCGACGCGATCACGGCCATGTTTCCGCAAGCCGCGCGCGAGCTCATTCACGAGCAGGCGATGCGGCTTTCGGGCCAGTCCGGCTTTTCGCTCTCGCTGACCTTCGTGATCAGCTTTCTGGTCGCGACCTGGTCGGCAAATGCGGCGGTGAAGGCGATCTTCGACGCGCTCAACATCATCTATCGCGAGCAGGAGAAGCGCAGCTTCCTCAAGCTCAACGCCGTCTCGCTTTTCACCACGGTGAGCGGCATCGTCCTGCTCGCCTCGGTGCTGGTCATCATCGCGAGCTTGCCGGTGGTCACCGCGCTCTTCCCGTTCCATTCCGAGCTGGAGCGGCTGATCCGGCTGGTGCGCTGGCCCATCTTCCTCGTCGTCGCGATTCTCTCGATCGCCTGCCTGTACTGGATCGGTCCGAGCCGCGAGCGCATGCGCTTCGTCTGGGTGATGCCGGGCGCCGTCGCTGCCGCGCTGCTCTGGGCCGCGGCCTCCTATGCCTTCTCCTGGTATGTCAGCACGCTCGGCAACTACACAGCGGCCTATGGTTCGCTCGCGACCGTCGTCGTCTTCATGACCTGGCTCTGGCTCTCGGCGACGATCGTGCTGGCCGGCGCCGAGCTCAACGCCGAGCTGGAACACCAGACCGCACATGACACCACCGCAGGGCGGGCGAAGCCGCTCGGTGAGCGCGGCGCGACGATGGCCGACCGGGTCGGCCCGCCACGGGCCGGCTGAGGGATGCTCGATCCGGAAACGACCCGCCATGAGGATCTGCGCAGTGGCACCGGCCCCTGGCGCCCGGCCTTGCAGCGCCCGCAGGGGCGCCCGCTCGAGCGTGACATGCGCTGCGACGTCGCCATCGTCGGTGCCGGCATCACCGGCGCCTTCCTCGCCGAGCATCTCACCGCGATCGGGCTCGATGTCGTGGTGATCGATCGGGAGCGCGGAGGGTTCGGCAGCACGGCGGCGTCGACGGCGATGCTGCAATGGGAAATCGATCTGTCCCTGCGCGAGCTCGCCGCGCTCTATGGCTTCGAGCGGGCGGCCGAGATCTATCAGTTGAGCTTCAGGGCCGTGGCGGGACTGGGGGGCCTCGTCGAGAGGCTGGCCCTGCCCTGCAGCTTCGCCCGGCGCGATTCGATCTATCTGGCGGCAGGCAATGTCGGGCCGCGCGAGCTGCGCGATGAAGCCACTCTGCGCGAGAGGGCCGGGTTGCCGGGCAGCTTCGTCGAGCATGCGGCGCTGCTGAACGCGTTCGGCTTCGACCGCGCCGCCGCGATCGTATCGCCCGGTTCGGCCGAGGCCGACCCGCTTTGCCTCTGCCATGGTCTGCTCGCGGCGGCGGCGCGGGCCGGTGCGCGCATGATCCGCGACGAGGCCGTTGCTTACGACGATGCCGGCCGGTCGGTGGCGATCTCGCTCTCCGGCGGCGCCACCGTGGAGGCCGCCCATGTCGTGCTCGCAACGGGTTACGTCATGCCCGCTTGCGTGAACGACGATCTGCACTGCACGGCCTCGAGCTGGGCGATCGCAACGGTTCCRCAGTCGCCGCAGGCGCTCTGGCCGGGGCCGGCTCTCGTCTGGGAGGCTTCGGAAGATTATTCCTACTGCCGCACGACCCTGGAGGGACGCATCGTCTTCGGTGGAGAGGATGAGGACTTCGCCGATCCCGACCGCCGCGAAAAGCTCGACCCGGCCAAGACCGAGGCCCTTCGCGCCCGCCTTCATGCCTTGCTGCCGCAGGCGCGGCTCGATGTGGACTTTGCCTGGTCCGGCGCCTTCGGGCAGACGGCGGACGGCTTGCCGCTGATCGGGCGCGTGCCCGGCCGGCCACGCCTGTTCGCCGCCTATGGCTATGGCGGCAACGGCATCACCTTCAGCTTCCTCGCTTCGAGGCTGCTCGGCGGATTGCTGCGCGGCGGGGAGGAACGCTGGTTTCGCCATTTTGCCATCGACCGCCCACGCCCGGCCTGAGATCCGCATTCTCACCGGTCTCGTCATTGCGATGGTGCAATCCCGCATTTGCCGACCGGAATGGCGACAAATGCGCCGCGAAGGACCATCTTCCCTGGAAGCGTGGCCTGGCCGCGCAAGGAAGGACAACGACATGCTCGCAGTTCAGGACAAGGCGGGAGCGGCCACGCGGCTCGAAGCTCACGACGCACCCTATCACATCGGCGCGGTGACCTTGCGGGCCCGCGATCTGACGAAGCTCACGGCTTATTATCGCGATGCCATCGGGCTGAAGCTCCTGCGGGACGCTCCCGGCCTCGCCGAACTCGGCGCTGGCGGAGCCGTTCTGGTCCGCCTCATCGAAGGCGCCGCGCAGCCGACCTCGGCGGCCGGGCTCTTCCATCTCGCGATCCTGCTGCCGTCGCGGCGCGATCTCGCCAACTGGCTGCGCCATGCCGCCACGACCGGCATCCGGCTCGAAGGCGCCTCCGACCATCTCGTCAGCGAAGCGCTCTATCTCTCCGACCCGGAAGGCAACGGCATCGAGATCTATCGCGACCGCCAGCGCCAGGAATGGCCGCGCAAGCCGGATGGCGGCATCGCCATGGCGACCGAGCGGCTCGATCTCGACCGCTTGCTGGCCGAGGCGGCAACCGGCGCCTATGCCGGCATGCCGGAGGGGACGGGCATGGGGCACATCCATCTGCGCGTCGGCGACACGGCCGCCGCCGAGGCGTTCTATCACGGCCTGCTCGGCTTCGATGTGATGGTGCATTATCCGGGCGCGAGCTTCCTCGCCAGCGGCGGCTACCACCATCACATCGCCGGCAATATCTGGGGCAGCCGTGGCGCCGGCCTTCGCGGCGCCGGCGAGGCCGGGCTCGACCGTTTCGAGATCGTGGCGCGCGACACGGCCGATTTCGCGGCCATGCGGGAGCGCATCATCGCGGCCGGTGGCAAAGAGGCTGACGGGGTGCCGTCCATCGCCGACCCCTGGGGCAATCGGCTCGTGCTGACGCGCTGAGCCGGCTCAGCGCGTCAGGAGATGCGAGCGGCGCGTGCCGCCGTTATCGGGCGTGAAGCCGTTCGCTTCCCAGAAGGCCGCGGCGCGTGGATCGGCCGCCCGCAGCGAAAGCCGCGGTGCCAGCTCCAGCCCCTGCTGGATCAGGGCCGTGGCGAGCTCCCGGCCGACGCCGGCCGCGCGATGYAGCGGCCGGACATAGACATGTCGCACCCGCAGCAGATCGGGCGCCGGGTCGTAAGGGTCCGGCGTCACCGCGCCGATACCGGCGAGCTCTCCCTCGCGGTAAGCCGCGAAGGCGGCGAAGCGGTCGTCATCGCCGCCATATTGCCCGGACAGCCACTCCGCGCGCAGCCCCTCGATGAAAGCGARGCTCTCGGCGCTCGCCTCGCTGCGCAGCGCCTCGAACTCGTCCGGCAGGCTTTCCGCCAGCCGGACGATATGGACGCTGCCTTCGCTCACAGACCCTCGAACAGGGCGCTGGAGATGTAGCGCTCGGCGAAGGAGGGGATGATCACGACGATGGTCTTGCCGGCATTCTCCGGCCGCGCCCCGACTTCCAGCGCCGCCGCGACCGCCGCACCCGACGAGATGCCGGCCGGGATGCCCTCGCTCTTGGCGAGCGCGCGGGCCGTCTCGAAGGCCGTCTGGTTGCCGACGGTGACGACCTCGTCGATCACGGCGCGGTCGAGCACGCCGGGCACGAAGCCGGCGCCGATGCCCTGGATCTTGTGCGGACCGGGCTGGCCGCCGGAGAGGACGGGCGAATCCTCGGGCTCGACCGCGACCATCTTCACGCCCGGCTTGCGCGCCTTGAGCACCTGGCCGACGCCGGTGATGGTGCCGCCGGTGCCGACGCCGGAAATGACGATGTCGACCTGGCCGTTCGTGTCGTTCCAGATCTCCTCGGCCGTCGTCTTGCGGTGGATCTCGGGGTTGTGCGGGTTCTCGAACTGCTGCGGGATGATCGAGCCCGGAATCTCGCTCTTCAGCTCCTCGGCCTTGGCGACGGCGCCGCGCATGCCGCCGGGGCCGGGCGTCAGGACGAGCTCGGCGCCGAGCAGGGCGAGCATCTTGCGYCGCTCCAGCGACATCGTCTCGGGCATGACGAGGATGAGCCGATAACCGCGCGCGGCGGCGACGAAGGCGAGCGCGATGCCGGTATTGCCGGAGGTCGGCTCGATCAGCGTGCCGCCGGGCTTGAGCGCGCCGGAGGCTTCCAGCGCATCGATCATGTTGACGCCGATGCGGTCCTTCACGCTCGAGATCGGGTTGAAGAATTCGAGCTTGGCCAGGATCGTCGCCTTGACGCCACGCTCGGCCGGAAGCCGGTTCAGCTTGACGAGCGGCGTGTCGCCGATGGTGTCGGTGATCGAGTTGTAGATCCGGCCGCGACCGGGGGCCTTGGCGGGGGGCGTCGAGGATTTCTGCGCTGCTTCAGCCATGGGAGACTCCTTGGGTCGGGCCGTTTTGGGATCGGGCCGTTTGGCCGGTGAAGCTAACGTAATTCACACGTTCTGTCGAAGAAAGAGATAAATCACATCTTTATATTGTGAAATCGGGGTGGGACCTGCCATCCGCGGCCGCCGCCCGGTCCAAAGCGCGCCGGCAGAACTCTTCCACAGTGACCTCCTCCAGTGACGACAGGAAGGCGGCTGAGGCGGCCTCGACCTGGGGCGCGATCACATCGTCGATCAGGGCCGAATGCGGCATCGGGCCGAGCGCATCCTCGCCATCGTCCTCCATCGCGGCGCGCACGATGTCTCCGGCCGTGATCCTGCGGCGCTCGCGTGCCAGCTCGTAGCCGCCGCGCGGGCCGCGCACGCCTTTGAGGATTCCGGCGCGCACCAGTGCCTGCAGCAGCGTCTCGAGATGGCGCGGCGGCAAGGCGTGCCGCGCGGCGAGCAGCTTCGCCGCCACCGGCGAGGGCCGCGCATGCAGCGCGATGTCGACCACCGCGGCGATGGCGAGAAGGCTGCGACGGGAGAGGAGCATCATGACCGGCCTCCCGGAGCCTCGCCGCCGGCGATGCCCGTCGAGCCGAAGCCGCCGCCCCCTCTTTTCGTGGAAGCCGAGAAGGCTTCGACGACTTTGAAGGTCGGCCGCAGGATGGGCAGGAAGACGAGCTGCGCGATTCTGTCGCCGGGGGTTATTCGAAGTGGCGCGCTCCCCGGCGGCGTTCTCAGCCAGGCGCTGATGAAGATCTGGTTCTGGTAATCCGCGTCGATCGTCCCGACGCTTTGGCCGAGGATGAGGCCCTTCTTGTGGCCCAGCCCAGACCTCGCGAGCAGGAAGGCGGCGACGTTGGGATCATTCATCTGGATCGCGATGCCCGATGGGATCAGGACCGCGTCGGCTTGCGGCTGAAGATCGAGCGGTTCGTCGATGCAGGCGAAAAGGTCGATGCCGGCCGACATGTCCGTTTGATATGTCGGGAGGCCCCAATCGAAGATCCGGTCGTCGAGGACCATCATTTCGAAGCGGGGGCTGTCGTGCAGTGTGCTCAAGATGACCCCTCGCGTCGCGGACGCCCCGTTCTAGGCCGCATGCAGGGCGCTGTTCAACTCCCATTCCGGCCGCTGCCTGAGCTCCCGACATGCCTGCGCCCGACCCATCTGCAGGCCGGGGAATGGGGCCGCTGCGGAGGCGCCTTGACGGGGCTGCCCGGAATCGGGCTCGTGCCCGAACGAGGAGAGGGGACCGGCCGTGCGCGGCCCGGCCCCGGCGTTCCTCGGGGAGGATATCGATCGATGAAGCGCATCGAAGCGTTGGAAGCGACCATCGGCTCGCCGCGGGACTGGCTGGCGCAGGTTCTGATCCCCAGCTGGATCGAGCGGGTCCTGCAGCCCGGCCGGCCGGGCTTCGTCGAGCATTTCGATCCGGCGCAGGCCAGGCACGATGCCGGTGCGGTCAGGACGACGCTGGTCACGGCCCGGCTGACCTATGTGTTCAGCCATGCGCATCTGCTCGACCCTTCCGGTCCGGCGCTCGCCGCAGCGCAGCACGGCTTTGCGTTCCTGCGCGATCGCTGCCGCGACGGGCAGGGCCGGTTCCGCCATGTCATCGGCGAGGACGGCACGCCGGTCGACGCCCGCACCGATCTCTACGACCTGGCTTTCGTCCTCTTCGCCATGGCCTGGTTCCATCGGGCGACGCGGGACGGGCAGGCGCTCGCGATCGCAGACGAGGTCATCGGCTTCATCGAGCGCGAGATGTCGCATCCGGAGGGCGGCTTCGCCGAGGACACGCTCGGCACGCTGCCCCGCCGGCAGAACCCGCATATGCATCTGCTCGAAGCCTTCCACGCGCTTGCCGAGGCCACGGGCGAGAAGCGCTGGCTCGATCGTGCCGGCGATATCGTCCGGCTGGCGCGCGAGCGCATGGTCGACACCAAGACCGGCTCGCTGGGCGAATATTTCACGCAGGACTGGCAACCGGTCCCCGGCGCCGCCGGCGCCTTGCGCGAGCCGGGGCATCATTTCGAATGGACCTGGCTGCTGCTGCATCACTGGCGGCTCACCGGCGATGTGGCGGCGCGCGACCTCGCGGACAGGCTCTACGCCTTCGCCATCCGTCACGGCCTGGATGATGGCGTTGCGGGGCCCGTCGCGGCCTTCGACGGTGTCGACCGGACTGGAAAGCTCGTCGCGCCGACGAAGCTGCTCTGGCCGCAGACCGAGGCGATCAAGGCGTTTCTGGCCCGGATCGAATTGCTCGGCGATGACGATGCGGCCCGGCGCCTCGAACCCCATCTCGACGGTCTGTTCCGCACTTTCGTTGCGCCCGATACGGGGCTCTGGTTCAATCAGGTCACAAGAAGCGGGGCGCCCGCGCAGACCGTGATCCCGGTGCGCGTGCTGTATCATCTCGTGCTGGCCCTGGCGGAATGGGACCGTGTCGGCCGCGGAGCTGCGCCGGGTTGACCGGCGCTATGCCCTCGCATCGACGGGCTGGCGGATGAAATGGCCGGGAGCGACCTCCACCAACGCCGTCGGCACCGCCTGCCAGTCGAGCTTGCGGATCGGGCTCGGCAACTCGTCGACCGCGAGTTCACGGCGTAGCGCGCGGCGGCGCGGATCGGGAACGGGGACCGCTGCCAGCAGCTTGCGCGTATAAGGGTGGCGCGGGTCAGAGAACACCGCCTCGCGCGGGCCGATCTCGACGATCTCGCCGAGATACATCACCGCGACGCGGTGGCTGACGCGTTCAACCACCGCCATGTCGTGCGAGATGAAGAGATAGGCGAGGCCGAGCTCGGACTGGAGATCGAGCATCAGGTTCAGCACCTGTGCCTTCACCGAGACGTCGAGCGCCGAGACCGCCTCGTCCGCCACCACGAGCTTGGGCGAGAGCGCCAGCGCCCGGGCGATCGCGATGCGCTGGCGCTGGCCGCCGGAGAACTCGTGCGGAAAACGCACATGCATCTCGGGGGCGAGCCCGACCTTGCGCAAGAGTTCGGCGACGCGCTCGCGGGCTTCGTTTCCCTTGGCGAGCCCGTGCACCAGGATCGGCTCGGCCAAGGCGCTGCCGACGCTCTTGCGTGGATTGAGGCTGGCGAAAGGATCCTGGAAGATCATCTGCATCTCGCGGCGGACATCGCGCAATTCGCTCTTGACGAGCCCGGTGACGTCGCGCCCGCCGAAGCGGAYGCTGCCGAAGGAGGGCTCGACCAGCCTCAGGATCGAGCGCCCCGTCGTCGACTTGCCGCAGCCGGATTCGCCGACCAGCGCCAGTGTCTCGCCGCGCCGCAGGCTGAAACTGACGTCCTCGACGGCATGGACTTGGCCCCGCAAGCGGCCGAGCAGGCCGCCGCGGATGCCGAAGCGGGTCGTCAGCCCCGCGACTTCGAGCAAAGGCGGCTCGGCCGCCGCGACCGTGTCGGGCTGCTCGATCGGCTTGCCCTCGACCTTGCCGTTATCGGGATCGATGCGCGGGAAACGCAGGGGCCGGGCGTGGCCCTCCATGTCGCCGAGCTTGGGCACTGCCGCCAGCAGCGCCTTGGTGTAGCCGTGGACGGGATTATTGAAGACCTGTGCTGCCGGGGCATCCTCTAGCTTCCTGCCTTTCCACATCACCACGACGCGGTCGGCGATYTCGGCGACGACGCCCATGTCRTGGGTGATGAAGAGSACGGACATSCSCTCCTCGTCCTGYAGCGTCTTGATCAGCTCCAGGATCTGCGCCTGGATCGTCACGTCGAGCGCCGTCGTCGGTTCGTCGGCGATCAGGAGCTTGGGTTTGCAGGCGAGCGCGGTCGCGATCATCACGCGCTGGCGCATGCCGCCGGAGAGCTGGTGCGGGTGGTTGTCGAAACGGCTCTTCGCCGAGGGGATGCGCACCTTGTCGAGCATGCGCAGCGCCTCGGCCTTGGCCGCGCCGGCATCGAGGCCGCGATGGTAGCGCAGCGCCTCGGCGATCTGSWMGCCGACGGTSAGCACSGGGTTCAGGCTCGTCATCGGCTCCTGGAAGATCATCGCGACGTCGTTGCCGCGGACCTTGCGCATCTCTTCCTCGCTGAGCGCGAGCAGGTCGCGGCCTTCGAGCGCGACCCGGCCCTGGATGCGGCCATTGGCCGATGAGACCAGCCGCATCACCGAGAGCGCAGTCACGCTCTTGCCCGAGCCGGATTCGCCGACGATGGCGACGGTCTCGCCGGGGGCTACGTCGAAGCTCAGGTCCTCGACGGCCCAGCGCCATTGCCCGCCGACGCGGAAGGCGGTCTGGAGGTTCTCGACGGAGAGGACGGGGCCGCTCATCGCTCGCCCTTCAGCTTCGGGTCGATCGCGTCGCGCAGGCCGTCGCCGAGGACATTGAGCGCGAAGACCACGACGAGGATCGCGAGCGAGGGCGCCAGAACCAGCCAGTAGCTGTCGAGGATGTTCTCGAAGCCCTCGCGGATCATGCCGCCCCAGGTCGCGATCGGCGGCTTCACGCCGAGGCCGATGAAGGCGAGCGAGGCTTCCGTGCGGATGGCGTTGGCGAGCCAAAGTGAGGCCATCACCAGGATTTCCGGGAAGATGTTCGGCAGGATATGGCCTGCCATGATGCGCGCGTCGGAGAAGGCCAGCGCCCGGCCCGCGCCGATATAGTCGCGCTCCTTGACGGTGATCGTCGGGGCGCGGGCGATGCGGGCGAAGGAGGGGATCGAGGTCAGCGCGATCGCGATGGTGATGTTCTCCATCGAGGGGCCGAGCATCGCGACCAGAATCAGGCCGAGGATTAGCGAGGGGAAGGCCAGCAGGATGTCCATCGCCTGCATCACGACGACGTCGAAGCGCCCGCCATAGTAGCCGGCAAGCAAACCGATCAGCGATCCCACGACCATCGCGATGACGGTCGAGGCGATGCCGATCACCAGCGAGATCCGGGCGCCGTAGAGCAGCCGCGAGAGGATGTCGCGGCCGAAATAATCGGTGCCGAGATAGAAATCGTCATGCGGCGGCTGGAGCCGCGACAGGATGTTCTGCTCGAGCGGATCATGCGGGGCGATGACGGGCGCCAGCACGGCCGCGAGGATCACCGCGACGACGATGGCGAGCCCGACCCAGGAGGTCTTGTTGGCATTGAAGGCGCCGATCGTCGCCTTCAGCCAGCGCAAGCGCGGCGGGGCGACGGGGGCTGCATCATGGACGGAGGTGCTCATGACAGCTTCACCCGGGGATCGACGAGGGCGTACGTGATGTCGGTCGCGATGTTCACGAGCACGACGATCAGCGTGTAGATCACCATCATGCCCTGCAGCATGGTGTAGTCGCGCTGGTTCAGCGCACCGACGATCAGCTTGCCGAGGCCCGGCCGGTTGAAGACGATCTCGGTCAGCACCGAATTGCCGATGAGGATGCCGAGATAGAGGCCGACGATGGTGATGATCGGGATCAGCGCGTTGCGCAGCGCATGCCGCCAGACCACGACGCGCCAGGGCACGCCCTTGGCCCGGGCGCTGCGGACATAGTCCTCCTGCATCACCTCCAGCATGGCCGAGCGGGCGACGCGGGTGATGTAGGCCGCCATGATCAGCCCGAGATTGAGCGCTGGCAGCGCCATCGACTGGAACCAGGCCGAGGCCGAGCCGCTGCCGGCCGAGATCACCGGGAACCAGCGCAGCATGATGGCGAAGACGATCAAAAGGATGATCGCCGAGACGAAGGGCGGGAAGGAGAGACCGAGCAGCGAGGCGATGCGGGTGACATAGTCCGGCATGCGGTTGCGGTTGACGGCGGCCCAGACGCCGAGCGGCACGCCAATGACGATGCCGATCGCCAGCGAGACGATAGTGAGTTCGATCGTCCAAGGCAGGACGGCGAGCACCTCCTGGATCACCGGCCGGCCGGTGACGAGCGACACACCCCAGTCGCCGCGCACCGCGCCGGCGAGGAAGCTGACATACTGTTCGCCCATCGAGGCATCGAGGCCGAGCCGCGTGCGCATCGCGGCGATGGCCGCGGCATCGGCCTGGTCGCCGAGGATCACCTGCGCGGGATCGCCGGGCACGATSCKMACGACGACGAAGACSAGSGASAGCACYGCCCATAATGTGACGATGGCGAAGCCGAGGCGTTTGACGAGGAAGGCGCTCATGATGCCGCCGGGTTGGAGGAGGGAGCTGCAGCGGCTGGCCGCCGCGCCGAACCGATTTCCACCTCACACCGTCATCCCGGATCGGCGCGGCTGGCGCCGCTTGTCCGGGATGACGCCGCTGGGTCGTCAGCTCACTTCGTGAAGTGTGTCGTCTCCAGCACCGGCGGGCCGAGATTGAGCGAGGCCTTGAGCTCGTAGCCGAGGTCGAGATTGTCCTTGTAGGCCCAGAGCTGCATCATCTCGTTGACCGGTATGGCGCAGACATCGGCGATGATCTTCTCCTGCGCCGTCCTCCAGAGCGCGAGCTGCTTGGCCTTGTCGGTCTCGGAGCGCGCGGCGTCGATCTCGGCATCGGCGACCTTGCAATGCGAGAAATTGGTCACCGCCGTCGGCGTCTTCACGATCGCGCGCGAATGGAAGAACTGCGAGAGATAGACATCCGCCACCGGGAAGCGCGCCGCCTGGAAATGCACGACCTGCGAGAGGGCCTGCCGGATCTGCTGGTGGAAGGTCGCGTGTTCCACCGGCTGGATCTCCAGGGTGATGTTCGCCTTCTTCAGCAGCGCCTGCACCGCCTCGGTGAAGCTCAGCATCGAGGGCAGGGTGGTGTTGATCGCCTTGATGGTGACGCCATTGGGAAAGCCGGCCTCCGCCAGCAGCGCCTTCGATTTGGCGAGGTCGAAGGGCAGGAGCGGGGCCTTCTCGTCTGTGCCGAGATAGCCCGAGGGCACGACGGAGACGGCCGGGCGCGAGATGTTCTTGCCGCGGAACTGCCAGATTGCGTTGCGGTCGATGGCATAGGCGATGGCCTGCCGGACCTTGATGTTGTCGAGCGGCGGCTGGCTCATGTTGAGATGCAGCACCGACATCTCGGCCGGGCCCATCGCCACGACCTTGACGCCGGGCAGTGCCGTCATGCGGTCGACCCAGGCCTGTTCCTGCCGTCCCAGCATCATGTCGAGCTCGCCGGACTGGAAGGCGAGATCGCGCGAGGAATCCGAGGGGATGAAGCGGTAGAGGATCTCGGTCAGCTTCGGCTTGCCGCGGAAATAGTTCGGGTTGGCGACGAGCTTGGCGTATTGCTGCGGCACATATTCCTGGAACATGAACGGGCCGGTGCCGATCGGCTTCTTGGCGAAGCCGTCCTTGCCCAGTTCCTCGGCGGCCTTCTTACAGACCATGTTGCCGCCATGATAGTTCATGACGATGCCGAGCAGGCTCGGGATCGGCTCCTTCAGCGCAATCTTGACGGTGTACTTGTCCGGCGCCTCGATCGACTGCACCGCGCTGTAGTCCGACGAGAAGGCGGAGCTGTCCTTGGAGGAGGCCCGCTTCAGCGAATAGACCGCATCCTCCGCGGTGAACTCGCCATAGCCGTGATGGCACTGCACGCCCTGGCGCAGCTTGAAGGTCCATTCCTTGCCGTCTGCCGAGGACGTCCAGCTCTCGGCGAGGTCCGGCTCCATGAATTCGGGCGAAAGCTCGCCGGGCTTGATGCGAACGAGCCCGTTGAACATCCATTGCAGCATCGCCTTGCCGGGCGTGCCGGAATTCAGGTGCGGGTCGAGCACTCCGGCATCCGAGCTCTGCATGCCGACAGTGAGCACGGTCTTCTGCGCCAGGGCCGGACTGGCCATCAGCGCGCCGGCCAACACGGCGGCGAGGATCGAAACGGGTCTCTTCATGATTTTCCCCTGCTTTTGTCGTTGAATACGGGTCTTCGTGATCCGGCATCGGCCTGTCCGGGGGAGCGATCTCCACCCCGGTTCCGGCCCGAGCCGCTTAAAGCGTGTCCTCCAGCCTGCAGTTGACGAGCAATTCCGCGACGGTCGCATTGTTGGGCAGTGCCAGCACGGTGGCAACAAGTTCGGCGAGATCGGCCGGCTGGGTCATCGCCTCCGGCGGCAACGCCGTGCTCGACGCGGTCATGTCGGTGCGCACRAAGGAGGGGCARAGCGCGGTYGCSCGMACGCCCTTGTCCCAGGCGATGCGYCGCGCYGCATGGTTSAGMGCGATCATCGCATGCTTGGTCATGTTGTAGGCGACATGGTCGTTGCGCACGCGCTTGCCCGACATCGAGGCGACATTGACGATGCGGCCGGTGCCGCTGGTCTCGAGATGCGGCAGCGCGCAATGGATCAGGTTGAGCGGCCCCTTGCAGTTCGCCGCCCAGATCGCGTCGAGCGCGGCTTCGTCGGGCGCGCGCAGGGTCATKGCGCTGTGCATGCCGGCATTGTTGACGAGCCCGTCTATGCGGCCGAAGCGGGCCGCCGCGGCATCGACCCAGGCGCGATGGCTCGCCCAGTCGCCGGCATCGTAACGAGCGACATGGACCCGCGACGGGTCCCAATCGGCGCTCATCGCCCGCAGTGAGGCGAGATCGCGTCCACCCATGCTCAGGCTGTAGCCTTCCCCATGCAGAAGCTCGGCGACGGCGCGACCGATGCCGCGATTGGCCCCGGAAATCAGGATGACGCGTCCCTCGGGAGCAAGCATGGCGGGCGATGTCCTATCCGTGCAGGGAGAGTTCGGCGGTGCTGTTCCGGCCGTCCGCGAAACGGTTCAGCCGGAAGGGAGAGAGATCGAAGCGCGGTCGGCGCGACAAGGCGAGGTCGGCCAGGATCTCGCCGGTGACAGGGCCGATGCCGAAGCCATGCCCGGAAAACCCTGCGGCGACGACGAGCCCGTCGATGCCCGTTTCGCCGTCGATCGCCGGCAGGGCGTCGGGCGTGAGGTCGATCAGCCCGCCCCAGAGCCGGGCGATGCCGGCCTCCGCCAACGCGGGCAGGATTTGCGTCGTGCGCGCGATCAACGCTGCGACATCGCGGCTGCGCGGGGCGAGCAGCGCCTCCGTCCAGCCGCGTGGATCATGCGGCCAATCGCCGATGCCGGTGGTGACGCGCAGGCGCCCGTCGATCTCCTGCCGCCCGGCTGCATCGGCATTGGCGACGCCGAAGACCGGCGCGAGCAGCGGCGGCAGCGGCACGCTCTGCACGACGCAGACCAGCCTGATGGTCAGCGGCAGGGAGAGGCCGAGCGGCGCCAGCAGTTCGGGCGCATGGATGCCCGTGGCCAGGATGACGCGACCGGCGGCGATGGTCTCGCGATCTTGCGTTTCGACGCCGGTGACGCGGTCGCCTTCGCGGATCAGCGCCCGGATCGGCACGCCTTCACGGATGATCGCGCCATGCCGGCGGGCGGCCTCGGCATAGGCACGCACGGCCGGAACCGGATCGGCATGGCCATCGCCAGGGCAGAAGGAGGCTGCGAGGATGTCCGGTCCGATCGCGGGAGCCTTGTCCCGCACGGAGGTGTTGTCGGGCAGGTATTCGATGGTCAGGCCGAGCTTGCTCTGCTGCTCTACCAATTCCCTGATGGTCCCGACTTCCACTTCCGTCCGCGCCAGCCGCAGATTGCCGTGGCGGCGATAGCCGGTCGGCGCGCCGAGCTCCGCGTCGAGACCGCCCCAGCGTTCGACCGCGGCCTGGGCGAGCGGGAGTTCCGCCGGATCGCGGCCGGATTGGCGCACGCCGCCGAGCGTCCAGCCTGACGCCATCGCCGCGAGCCCACGCGCCTCAAACAGCGTCACGGAATGGCCAGCCCGCGCGATCTCGTAGGCGGCTGAGACGCCGCTGATCCCACCTCCGACGATGACGACATCCGGCATGGCCGCGCTGCCTTCAGGAGAGGTCGACGTCGATGCGCTGCTCCGCCTCGTCCGGATTGCGGCGCCTGTAGGCGGTGACCTCGAACTCGACCTTGAGCTCGGGCTGGCCGAGCGGCGTGCAGGTCGTGGTGTTGGCGGGGTCGATGCCTCTGAACCTGGCGCCGACCACCTCGTTGACCGCGTCCATATCGGCGATATCCGGCACGAAGACCTTCACCGCCACGACATCCCTGAGCGAGGCGCCGACAGCGGCAAGCGCTCCCTCGATATTGCGGAAGGCCTGCTCGGCCTGGCCCTTGGCGTCGGGCGCGATGGCGCGGGTCTTGTAGTTCCGTCCGGCGGTGTTCGAGACGAAGATCATGTCCCCGGCGACGACGACGCGCGAATAGCTGTTCAGCGTCTCGTATTTGCTGCCGGATTTGACTTTGACGATCTCGCTCATGGCAGTCTCCGGAGGCGCGGCCTGCGTTGCCGGGCGTCCCGACCGGCAGCATCCCCTTGCAGGAATTGGTGTATACCATTCGAGTTGTTTTGGGCTGTCAAGGATGGGGATACCCGGCGAAAGCGATGCCATGGAGGTGGCCGACGGAGAACGATCTTCCTGACAATAGGTCGCCCGCGCAAAAAAGATACCGGGATACGCTGCTTGCGGGAGTGATCCAGGCTGTTCGCGCCCTGCGTGTCTTATGCCTTGTCGCGTCTTTCGGCGCCGGGTCGAGTCACATTGACAAGCTGGTATATACCAAATCATTCTGCGCTTTCGGCTGATCAAGCCGCCAGAACAGAGAGGGGTATGCGATGGTCTCGATCTCTCGCCGCAATCTGCTCGCCGCCGGTGCCGCCTTGCCTCTTCTGGGATTGCGAGCCCATGCCCAGGCTGCCGGCAAGGTGCTGCGCTTCGGCCTGTCGAGCTTTCCGCCCAGCCTGCAGCCCTGGCTCCATACCGGCACGGCGGCGCTCACGGTCAAGCTGCTGATCTTCCGCGGGCTGACCGGCTTCGACGAGAAGGGCGAGGTGCGGCCCGAGCTGGCGGAAAGCTGGGAGCGCGAGGGCGAGACCGGCTGGGYCTTCAAGCTGCGCCAGGCGAGCTTCCAGAACGGCAAGCCGGTCACCTCCGAGGATGTGAAATGGACGCTGGAGCAGATCGCGGCGCCCAATTCGACGGCCTTCATGAAGGCCGAGTTCGGCGGCGTCGAGCGCATCGAGACGCCCGATGCCCGCACCGTCCGCATCGTCATGAAGCAGCCGACCGTGACGCTGCCGATCTGGCTCGCCAGCCCCCATGTGCCGATCATCGCCAAGGATTCGATCGAGGGGCGCGCGGGTCTCGGCGTCGGCGCGGGGCCCTTCATGATCAAGGCACAGGAGCGTGGCGCTTCGATCGAGGTCGTGAAGTTCGACAAATACTACAAGCCCGGCCAGCCGAAGCTCGATGGCATCAAGCTCGTCGCCTATGCCGACGAGAACCTGCGGGTCGCGGCGTTGCAGGCCGGCGATATCGACCTCATCGAATATGTGCCCTGGCAGTCCATGGGGACGATCGAGAAGGATTCGCGCCTGCGGCTCGTCGCCGTCGACGGTCCTTTCATGGGGCTGAACTTCAACGGCGGCGCCGGCCCGTTCAAGGATGTGCGGCTGCGCCAGGCGGTCGCCCATGCCATCCGCCGCGAGGATATCGTCCAGGCCGCCTTTTTCGGCCGGGGCAGCAAGCTCGAGGGCATTCCGATCCCGTCGAGCAGCCCCTATTTCGACAAGGCCCGCTCGGAATACTGGAACTACGACCCGACCAAGGCGAAGAGGCTGATGGCCGAGGCCGGGGTGCCGAACGGCTTTTCCTGCACGCTGCTCTCGACGGCGCAATATGGCATGCACAAATCGACGGCCGAGGTCGTGCAGGCCAATCTCGCCGAGATCGGCATTCAGGCGACTCTGAACCTGCCGGATTGGGCGGCGCGCGTCGATCTCGCCGGCAAAGGCCGCTACGATTTCATGGTGCAGGGCACGACGGCGGACAACAACGACCCGGACGGTCTCGCGCCATTGATCGACGGCGATTTGCCGGCCAACATGGCGCGGAGCTGGCAGATCCCGACCCCCGAGATCCACGCTCTCTTCGCCAAGGGACGCGCCGAGTTCGATCCCGCCAAGCGCAAGGCGATCTATGCCGAGCTGGAGAAGTCCGCCCTGGAACAGGCGCCGCTCGTCGGCCTCGCTTGGCGCTCGCAGGGCTATGCGATGGTGAAGGGCCTCAGCGGTTTCAAATGCTATCCCGGCGGAACGAATTTCTTCTCCGCCTATTCGCTCGACGAGGCCGCGCTGGCGTGAGGCGCTGCGGCGCACCGCATTTCAATGGAAACACGCCGTCATTCCGGGTCGGCGCCGCTGGCGCGACTTGTCCGGAATGACGCCGCGTTTCCATCAAGACGCTGCATGCCGGGCGCCCGACGCCTTCACCCCGCCCGCGTCGTCCGCTCCAGCCTGGCGAAGCGCTCCAGCCGGAACGGTTTTGGATCGATCATCGGCGTGTGGCCGCTGACGAGATCGGCGATCAGTCGGCCCGCCCCGGGGCCGATGCCGAAGCCATGGCCCGAAAAGCCGCTGGCGATGAAGAAGCCGGGTAGCCGCGGCACCGCGCCGATGACCGGCACGCCATCGGGCGTCGCGTCGATCAGCCCGCCCCAGCTCTCCTTCACCTTCAGGCCGGCGAAGGCGGGGAAAGCGGCGGTCAGGTTGCGTTGCGCCTCCTGCAGAATGGCTTCGGAGGGTTTGGGATCGAGGATGCGCATGCGCTCGAAGGGCGTTTCCGCGTCGAGCGACCAGCGCCGCGGCGTGCGGGCTTCGTCGAGGAAACGATGGCCGAGACTGAGCCGCAATTCATGGCGCTGCTTGACCAGCGAGGGCAGGAAATCGAAGAGCAGCCGGAAGCTGTCCGGCACGATCTCGGCCACGCTCGCGCCGCGATGGGCGATGGTGTAGCCGCCGTCTTGCCGTTTGCGGAAGGCGAAATCGGAGGCGCCGACGGCGTGGACGGGGGGGCCGTCCAGAGGCTCGGTCCGGAACACCGAACCCAGGATCTTGAGAGCGGGCAGGTCGATGCCGAGATTGCCGAGGAAGAGCCGCGACCAGGCGCCGCCGGCTAGCACGACGCGCTGGCAGGCGATCGGGCCGCGCTCGGTGACGACCCCACTGACGCGGCCCGCCGCCGTCTCGATGCCGCGCACCGCGCAGCGCGTCAGCACGGTCCCGCCATGGCGGCGCAGCGCCCGGGCCATGGCCGGAACGGCCTTCTGCGGCTCGGCCCGCGCATCGCTCGGGGTGAACAGCGCTCCGGCGAAGGCGCGCTTGCCGCCCGGCAGCACGGCGTCGATCTCGCGCGTGCTGAGCAGGCGTGAGTCGAGCTGATAGGATTTGGCGTGGTCGAGCCAGGCTTCGTGCTCGGCAAGCTTGGCGGGCGTGTCGGCGACATAGACGATGCCGGAGCGGGTGAAGCCGGTATCGCCCCCGACCAGCCGGTCCATCTCCGACCAGAGCCGCATGCTTTCAAGGCCGAGCGGGATCTCGCCGGGGTCGCGCCCCATGATGCGCACCCAGCCCCAGTTGCGGCCGGATTGCTCGTGGCCGACCTCGCCCTTCTCGCAGACGGTGACCGAGATGCCCTCGCGCGCCAGGAAGAGCGCGGTGGTGATGCCGATGATGCCGCCGCCGATGACGACGACGTCGCTGGCGGCGGGGAGGGACGGGTCCGGCTCTATGGTCTCGATGGTGATGCCCATCACGAAGGCTCCGGCGGCAGGAAGGAGGAGGCGCCTTGACCGGCCGTCCGCGGCGTCGTCGGCCGGACCGGGGCTGCGATCACGTCTGCGCGGGTGGTGCCGCGCTGCGGAAGACGACGTGGTGGGGGTGGTTGATGGACCGCATATATTCGATCGGCCGGCCGTCGCCGTCGCGCGCCACGATCCGCAGCACGAGCGTCGGCGAGCCCGGCGCCAGCGCGAGAAGCTGGGCTTCGCGCTCGGTTGCCGTCCCGACGCTGATCTCGCGGTCGCGGATGCTGATCTCGATGTCGTAGCGCTGCCGCAGCAATTCGTAGAGCGATTGGCCGCCGAGCAGATCCTCGGCCGAGAGGCCCGGGACGCGTTGCGCCGGCAGATAGCTCGTCTCGATGCAGAAGGCCTCGTCGTTCACGCTGCGCAGGCGGCGCGCCATGATGCCGGTCGCCGGGCCCGTAATCCGGCCCGCCGATGAGGTCGAGGATATAGTCCTGGGCCTCGACATAGATCGGTTTCATCCGCTTCAGCGGCTTGGACATGCCCTGCATCTCTATGCGTTGCGTCTCTCTCGGCGACCGTGGGCCCCGCCGACGGCGGCCGAGGCCGCTTCCTTCGTGTTTAAGGCGAAAAACCTGCGGATGGCTACTGTCCGAAGGGCGCGTGCACCGAAACTGGAATAGGCTTGACAGTCATTGGTATATGGAATTGGTGTATACCAATTCCATCGCCCTTTGAAAGCCCGTCCGGAGCCTTCCATGTCCATCGCCTTCGACCGCGGCGCAATCCTGTCCGGGCTGGAGCCGACGCGCGCGGCGCTGCCGGTGGCCTTCGCGCTCGGGCAGGAGTTCGCTCCGCAGATCGACCGCGTCTACATGGTCGCCTGCGGCTCGGCGAACCGGGCGATGCTCGGTATCCAATACTGGCTCGAGCGCTCTTCGCCGGGCATCGAGGTCAGGCGCTATTTCCCGGCCGAGTTCATGGCGATCGACCCGCCGCGGCTCGACGACCGGACGCTGGTGCTGCTCGCTTCGAAATCGGGTACCACGCCGGAAACCGTGGCGGCGGCGCATTTCCTGAAGGACAAGCCCTGCCAGATCGTCGCCTTCAGCCAGTATGGCGAGAAACCGCTGGCGCAGGCGGTGCCGCGGCATTTCCTCGTCGGCGATACCAGCGAATCCTTCGCCGCCATGTTCATGCTGATGCAGGCGCTGATCGGCGGGCTGATGACCGCCAAGGAAGGCTGGCCGCTCGGCGCCAAGCTCATCGTCTCGCTTGACGCGCTTCCGACGGCGATGTGCGACGCGGCCGAGCAGAACGAGGCCCGCGCCGCGGCCGATGCCGCGACCTATGCGGAAGACGACCGCATCTACCACGTCGCCTCGGGGCCGGGCTTCACCACGGCCTATGTCTTCGGCGTCTGCATTCTCATGGAGATGCTCTGGCTGCACAGCTATCCGATCGAGGCGGCCGAGTTCTTCCACGGTCCCTTCGAGATCGTCGACAAGCAGACGCCGATGATCCTGATCACGGGGGAAGACCCGAGCCGGCCGTTGATGGAGCGGGTCGTGAAGTTCTGCGACACCTATGCCGGGCGCGTGATGAACTACGATTCCCGCAATTTTGCGATGAAGGGCATCGACCCGGAGATCCGCCCGATCGTCGCGCCCTATATCCTGCAGGCGGCGCTCAAGCGCTTCTCGGCGCATCTCTCGGTGCTMCRCAACCAGCCGCTCWCSACCCGCCGCTAYATGTGGAAGGTGGCGTACTGATCCGGGAAGGGACGGCGATGGCCTGGAGGCTGCTGGGGCTCGGCGACAACACGGTCGACACCTATGTCGATCGCGGCCTTCAATYCCCCGGCGGCAATGCCGTCAACGTTGCCGTGCAGGCGAAGCGGCTCGGTGCCGAGACGGGCTATCTCGGCTGCATCGGCTCGGACGAAGCGGGCATGCTTCTCTGCGATGCCCTGAGGCAGGAAGGCGTCGATACGTCACGCTGCCGGATCAGGCTCGGCCGGAACGCCCGCGCCTTCATCGGCCATGATGGGCAGGATCGGCGCTTCCTGCGCTCCGAGCGCGGCGTGCGCGGCGAATGGGGCGCGTTCGATGCCGAGGATCTGTCTTATATAGCCGGCTACGATCTCGTTCACTCCAGCATTTACAGCGAGCTCGGCGAGGCGCTGCCCCCTATGCGTGGCGTGGCCCGGCGGCTGTCCTACGATTTCTCGGAACGCTGGACGGACGAAAATCTCGCCGCGACGCTGCCGGCCGTCGATATCGCCTTCCTGTCGCATCCATCCGCCTCGGATGCCGAGTGCCGCGCCCTGCTCGAGCGTTGCATCGGCTGGGGTGCAGGGATGGTCGTCGCGACGCGTGGCGCAAGAGGTGCCCTAGCGCTCGCTGGCGGGCGCTTCCATGAGCAGCCGGCCCGCCCTGCATCCGTGGTGGATACGCTCGGCGCCGGTGACGGTTTCATCGCCGCCTACCTGCTGGCCATACTGGATGGAGCCGGCATCGCCGCCGCCCTGGCGGCCGGCGCCGATCACGCAGCGCAGGTCTGCGGCTATCAGGGCGGCTTCGGCCACGGTGTAGCGTGGACGCAGGTCGACGCGGCCGTGTTGTAGGGGAGGACGACAGAGATGGCATGGCGGATCGGGATCGATTCCGGGGGCACATTCACCGATGTCTGCCTGTTCGACGACGCGACCGGCATGGTCGCGGTCTGGAAGGTGCCCTCGACGCCTGACGATCCCTCCCGCGCCATCGCGCGCGGCACGCAGGAAGGCGTCGAGCGCGTCGGCGCCAGCCCCGCCGACATCGCCTATTTCGGCCACGGCACCACGGTCGGCACCAACGCCCTGATCCAGCATCGCGGCGTGAAGACGGGCCTCGTCACCACCGAGGGCTTTCGCGACCTAATCGAGATCGGCCGGCAGAAGCGGCCGGACCTCTACGATCTCCAGGCCGACAAATCCCCGCCGCTGGTCACGCGCGACCTGCGCTTCGGCGTCCCGGAGCGCGTCCGCCATGACGGCTCGATCGAGACGCCTCTGGACGAGGAGGCCGTCAGGCAGGCGGCGCGGGCGCTGAAGGCGGAGGGCGTCAAGGCCATCGCCATCGGCTTCCTCTACGGCTTCGTCCGGCCGGAGCATGAGGAAGCGGCCAAGCGCATCGTCACCGAGGAATTCCCCGAGGCCTTCATCTGCGCCTCGCATGAGGTTGCGCCCGAGTTCCGCGAGTATGAGCGCATCTCGACCGCCGTGGTGAACGCCTATCTCGGCCCGGTCATGCAGGGCTATATCCGCCGCCTCGCCGACCGTTTGAAGGAACTCGGGCTCAAGGCGACGCCGCATCTGACGCAGTCCAATGGCGGCGTCATCGGCTTCGACATGGCGGCGCGCCTGCCGGTGCGCACGGTGCTCTCCGGCCCTTCGACCGGCGTCGTTGCGGCGCAGGCGATCGGCGCCATGATCGGCATACCCAGCCTCATCACCTTCGACATGGGCGGCACCTCCTCCGACGTCGCGCTGCTCAGCAACGGCGAGGCCAAGCTCGCCTCCGAGGCCAACGTCCACGGCTACCCGATCAAAGCGCCGATGCTCGATATTCATACGGTCGGTGCCGGCGGCGGCTCGCTCGCCGCGATCGATTCCGGTGGCCTGCTCAAGGTCGGACCGCGCTCGGCCGGCGCCGATCCCGGCCCGGTCTGTTATGGGCGCGGCGCGACCGAACCCGCCGTCACCGACGCCAATGTCGTGCTCCAGACCCTGAACCCGACGCATCTGCTCGGCGGGCGCATGCCGATAGACCAGAGCCTGTCGAAACAGGCGATCGGCCGGCTGGCGAACGAACTCGGCCTCGACCTGATGGCGACGGCACAAGGCATCATCTCGGTCGTCACCGCCAACATGGCCAAGGCGATCCGCGTCATCAGCGTCCAGCGCGGGCATGATCCGCGCGATTACGCGCTGGTCGCCTTCGGCGGGGCAGGGCCATTGCATGCCGCGCGGCTTGCGCGCGAGCTCGACATGAAGCGCATCGTGGTGCCGCGCAATCCCGGCATCGGCTGCGCGCTTGGCTTGCTCCTGACCGACCTGCGCGCCAATTTCGCGACGACGCGATTGGCGACGCTATCCGAGGCGCTGGTCCCAGACATGGCCGAGATCTTCGTCGCCCTGCAGGAACAGGCCGATCACTGGTTCGCGGAGGAAGGCGTCGCCTCGGCCGATCGCCGGCTGAAGCGGACCGCCGATCTGCGCTATCACGGCCAGAACTACGAGCTCGCCATCGACGTGCCGGACGGGCCGATCACGCCCGCGACCATCGCCGCACTGGCTGAAGGTTTCGCCGCAGCCCATAAGAGACTCTACGGCTTCGTCGCGGAAGGCGAGGCGGTCCAGCTCGTGACCTATCGCGTCGAGGCGGTCGGCCTCGTGCCCAAGGCCGCCTTCCGGCCGGAGCCCGATGCCGGCCCGGATGCCTCCCACGCCGTGATCGGCAGCCGCGAGGTCTGGTTCCCCGAGGCCGGCGGCTTCGTCGCCTGCCCGATCTACGACCGCGACAAGCTGAAGTCCGGCAACCGTTTCACCGGCCCGGCCATCGTCGAGCAGATGGATTCCACCACCGTGCTGCTGCCGGGCATGACCGCCACCGTCGAGCCCTATCTCAACCTGATCCTGGAGATGCCGTGATGACCGCGCCCGCATCCGTCAGCGTCGACCCGATCACCGTCGAGGTCATCGGCTCCTCCT
This sequence comes from Allobosea sp. TAB14, assembly GCF_052113865.1. Taxonomy (NCBI): domain Bacteria; kingdom Pseudomonadati; phylum Pseudomonadota; class Alphaproteobacteria; order Hyphomicrobiales; family Alloboseaceae; genus Allobosea; species Allobosea sp. TAB14. The sequence continues at coordinate 61,596 of NZ_JBFRDQ010000003.1, forward strand.
TCGCCTCCATCGGGGAGGAGATGGGCGAGGCCCTGGTCAAGGCGAGCTATTCGACCAACATCAAGGAGCGCCGCGACTGCTCGACCGCGCTCTTCGACGTCGGGGGCCAGACGCTCTGCCAGGCCGAGCATATCCCGATGCATCTCGGCTCCTTCATCGGCATCATCCCGCATATCCTGAAGCGCCATTCCGTAGCCGAGATGAAGCCGGGTGACGTCTTCATCGGCAACGACGCCTATGAGGGCGGCGGCACGCACCTCCCCGATATCGTGCTGGCCGAGCCGGTCTTCCACGAGGGCGTGATGATCGCCTGGGCGGTCAACACCGCGCACCATTCCGATTTCGCCGATCGCGGCCACGCCCATATCTACCAGGAGGGCCTGCGCATCCCACCGATCCGCCTCTATGACGGCGGCGTGTTGATGAAGGACGTGCAGGAACTCATCCTGCTCAACTGCCAGGTCCCGCGCGAGCGCCTCTCGGACCTGCGCGCCCAGATGGCGGCGAACCGCCTCGGCGTCGAGCGCCTGCGCGCGCTCTGCGACAAATACGGCCGCGACACGGTGCTCGCTGCCGGCAAGGCCTTGCAGGACTATGCCGAGCGCAAGATGCGCGCCGGCATCGCCTCGATTCCCGACGGCACCTATCGCTTCTCCGATTCCTTCGACAATCCCGAGATCGACGAGCCGCTGACCTTCTCGGTCGAAATTACCGTCAAGGGCGAGGAGATGCGGCTGGCCTTCGACTCGCCGCCGCAGATGCGGGCCGGCTTCAACATGGTCTACACCGCGCTGCTCTCGACCGTGTATTACGCGGTCAAGACCGTGGCCGACCCGACCATCCCGCCCAATGCGGGGCTCGCGCGGCCGCTCACCGTCACGGCGACCGAAGGCACGGTGCTGAATTGCGTGCATCCGGCCGCCGTCAACGGCCGCATCGCCGCCTGCCAGCGCGTCGTCGACCTGATTCATGGCGCGCTGGCGCAGGCCGTGCCGGACCGGGTGATCGCGGCCTGTTCGGGCGCAGTCGCCTCGGCGACCTTTGCCGGCGAGCAGCCCGGCAGCGGCGAGCTCTGGGTCTATCTCGAGACGATCGGCGGCGGTTCCGGCGCTCGCGCCAACAAGGACGGGCTCCACGGCGTCCATGTCCACATGACCAACACCTCGAACCTGCCGGTCGAGGCGCTGGAACTCGAATATCCGCTGACCTTGTTGCGCTACGAGCTGGTCGATGGTTCGGGTGGGGATGGCCGCCAGCGCGGCGGTATGGGGCTTCGCCGCGTCTACCGGGCGGAGGCGCCGTGCCGGCTCAACGTCGACAATTCGCGCCTGACCTCGCGGCCCTGGGGGC
>NZ_JBFRDQ010000004.1:0-76212 GCF_052113865.1 Allobosea sp. TAB14
GCCCAATGTCGGCAAGGTCGATCTTGTCGGCGCGCAGGACGAGGTGATCTATCTCGAATTCTCGACGCGCCAGATCGCGGCGCTGGGCCTGACCCAGCAGCTCGTGGTCGACACCATCCGGGCGCAGAACGCGATCGCGCCGTCGGGCACGATCGAGGCAAAGGGCGAGCGCATCAGTGTGCGCGTCGGCGGGCAGTTCACCTCCGAGGACAGCCTGCGGGCGATCAACCTGCGGATCAACGACCGTTTCTTTCGCCTGGGCGACGTCGCCACCATCAGCCGCGGCTATGTCGACCCGCCGACTTCGCTCTTCCGCGTCGACGGCAAGCCGGCGATCGGGCTCGCCATCGGCATGAAGCCGAACGCCAATCTCCTGCATTTCGGCGAGGCGCTGAAAGCCGAGATGACGAAGATCGAGAACGAATTGCCGATCGGCATCGGCGTGCATCTGGTCTCCGACCAGCCTGCCATCGTCGAGGAAGCCGTCGGCGGCTTCACCAAGGCGCTGTTCGAGGCGGTTGCGATCGTGCTGATCGTCAGCTTCGTCAGCCTGGGCATGCGGGCCGGGCTCGTCGTGGCGCTGACGATCCCGCTCGTGCTCGCCATCACCTTCGTCTTCATGGAGATCTTCGGCATCTCGCTGCAGCGCATCTCGCTCGGCGCGCTGATCATCGCGCTCGGCCTGCTGGTCGACGACGCGATGATCGCGGTCGAGATGATGGTGGCGCGGCTCGAGGTCGGCGACACGCTCACCAAGGCGGCGACCTATGTCTACACCTCGACCGCCTTTCCGATGCTGACGGGCACGCTGGTGACGGTGGCGAGCTTCATCCCCGTCGGCCTCAACGGCAGCGCAGCCGGCGAATTCACCTTCACGCTCTTCGTCGTGATCGCGGTCTCGCTGCTGGTCTCCTGGGTGGTCGCGGTGCTGTTCGCGCCGCTGCTCGGCGTCACCCTGCTGCCCAAGACGATGAAGCAGCATCATGACGGGCCCGGCCGCTTCACCCGCGCCTTCAACGCGCTGCTGCGCCTCTGCGTGCGCCGGAAATGGCTGACCATCGCCGCGACCGTGCTGATGTTCGCCCTCTCGGTCGGTGCCATGCGTTTCGTCCAGCAGCAGTTCTTCCCCTCATCGGACCGGCGCGAGCTGATCGTCGACTGGACGGTGGCGCAGAATGCCTCGATCACCGAGACCCGCGCCCAGATGGACCGCTTCGAGAAGATCGCGCTCGTCGGCGAGCCGGATATCGAGCGCTGGTCGTCCTATGTGGGCCAGGGCGCAATGCGCTTCGTGCTGTCCTATGATGTGCAGCCTGCCAGCCCGAATTTCGGCCAGATCGTCATCGTGACCCATGATCTGGCGGCGCGGGAGCGGCTGCGCGCCAAGCTCAACGACATCATCGCGCGCGAATTCGTCGGCACCGACGCCTTCGTGCATCTGCTCGACATCGGCCCGCCCGTGGGCCGTCCGGTGCAGTATCGCGTCAGCGGACCCGACATCCAGACGGTCAGGACGCTGGCGCAGAACGTCGCGAGCACGCTCGGGCAGAACCCCAATCTCGGCGACATCGTCTATGACTGGAACGAGCCCGGCCGCGTCGTGAAGGTCGATGTGCTGCAGGACAAGGCGGCCCAGCTCGGCATCACCTCCGAGACGATCGCGACGGCGCTGAACAGCATCGTCGGCGGCGCGACGGTGACGCAGGTGCGCGACAGCATCTATCTGATCAATGTCGTCGGCCGGGCGCTCGACAACGAGCGCTCCTCGATCGACACGCTGCAGAACCTGCAGATCCAGACCAGCGCCGGAAAAACCGTGCCGCTCGCTGCGGTCGCCAATTTCCGCTACGAATCCGAGCAGCCGGTCGTCTGGCGGCGCGGCCGCCTGCCGACCGTCACGGTGAAGGCGAGCGTCACGACGGCGTTGCAGCCGGCGACCGTCGTCCAGCAGCTCGCCCCGGCCCTGACCCGGATCAGCGAGACCTTGCCCGCCGGCTACAAGATCGTCACAGGCGGCGCGGTCGAGGAGAGCGCCAAGGGCCAGGGCCCGATCGTCGCGATCGTCCCGCTGATGCTGTTTGCGATGGCGACGATCCTGATGATCCAGCTCCAGAGCTTCCAGCGGCTGTTCCTCGTGGTCGTCGTCGCGCCTCTGGGATTGATCGGCGTGGTTGCCGCGCTCGTGCCCAGCGGCGCGCCGCTCGGCTTCGTCGCCATCCTCGGCGTGCTGGCGCTGATCGGCATCCTGATCCGCAACTCCGTCATCCTCGTCATCCAGATCGAGCATCTGCGCGAGGAGGGCAGGGATGGCTGGTCGGCCGTGGTCGAGGCGACGGAGCACCGCATGCGCCCGATCATGCTGACGGCGGCGGCCGCGAGCCTGGCGCTGATCCCGATCGCGCGCGAGGTGTTCTGGGGCCCGATGGCCTACGCCATGATGGGCGGGATCATCGTCGGAACGGTGCTGACGCTGCTGTTCCTGCCGGCGCTCTATGTCGCCTGGTTCCGCTTCGAGGAGCCGAAGGGGCAGGGCGAGCCCGAGACCTCCGGGCAGGAGACTGCCGCGCCTGCGCCGGCGCACTGAGCCGACGCGCGCCGCAACCTCATGGAGCCGGGTTCGAGATGATCGAGCATCGCATCGCCGCCGATCCGCGTCCTCCGCGCCGCCCGGCTTCCGCCCGGTTGCGCCTGGCGCGGGCCGTTTCGCTCTTCGCCGCCCTCGCGCTGCTCACAGCCTGCGCGACGCGGCAGGAAAGCGTCCTCCGCCCGGTGTCGGCGGCTGCGGCAGACACCAGCCGGGTCGACATCCTCGCCGTGACGACGCGTCAGGCGGCGCAGGATCCGGGCCTGCTCTATTCCGGCGAGCGCGGCGACGCGATCTCCTTCGACAGCATCGAGGTTTCGATCCCGTCCGATCGCAACCGCAGGGCCGGGGAGATCCAGTGGCCAGCGCAGGCCGAGGCGAATCCGGAGCGGGAGTTCGCGGTCCTCGGCGTCCGCAAGGCGCAGTCCGAGCGGCAGATGCTCGACTGGTTTCGCAGGAATCGCAACGCCAAGCGGCAGGCGCTCATCTTCGTCCACGGCTTCAACAATACCTATGCTGACGCCGTCTTTCGCCTCGCCCAGCTCAAGCATGATGCCGGGATCACGGCGGCTCCGATCCTGTTCACCTGGCCCTCGCGCGCCAATGTCTTCGACTATCTCTACGACAAGGAGAGCACCACCTATTCGCGGAGCGCCCTGGAAGACCTGATCATCGAGGCGTCGAAAAGCCCGGATGTCGGCGAGATCACGATCCTCGCCCATTCCATGGGAACCTGGCTCGCGATGGAAGCATTGCGAGGCGTCGCCATGCGCAAGGGGAGCATTCCCACCAAGGTCGGCAACGTCGTTCTCGCATCGCCGGACATCGACGTCGACGTGTTCCGGCGCCAGATGATCGAGATGGGGGCGAAGCGCCCGCACTTCACCATCTTCACATCGACCAGTGACAAGGCTCTCGAAGTCTCGCGCTGGCTCTCGGGCGGCGTCAACCGCGTTGGAGGCGCCGATCCCGCCCCCTATGCGGATGCGATCAAGCAACTCGGCATCACCGTGATCGATACCAGCGCCTCAAACTCGAACGACGCGCTCGGCCATAATGTTTGGAATGCAAACTCGGATCATCGACGGCCGAATCAGCTACTAGGCCGCAGCTCTGTCATTGGGTGCTGCTGGCGGCTGATGTTCCGCACTCCACTGGTCGGTGTCTTGGTTGCCTCCGGCCGCGCGTCGCCGGGCCGAACATTCTGCCGAAGCCTGGGTCGGAGCGGAACTTTGCGCTCGCGAGGCCGCGATTTCGGCAGTTCTTGCGAGCGTTACGACCTTATCAAAATGGATGTGCGAACCATCCTTCAGGCGAGGTCGAGCATTGCCCACGATTGCGAGGCCGTCATGAGGACGGCTCCCGGCTCGCCGGCTTCCGATGAGGCCGACCGGCAGACGGCCGTTGAACGCAGTTCGGCGCCGGCAGGCGGGCGCGACGCCTATTTCGACGCGGCCGCGGCCGTTCTCGCCACGGCTCCCGTCGCGCTCGACGACGGTCTTCTGGCCGAGGTTCTGATGCGCCATTACGGGCTGAGCGGGCGCATCGAGCTGCTGTCGTCGGAGGTCGAGAGCACCGCCGAGGTCCTCCTTCCCGATTCCCGTCGGCTGATCCTGAAGGCATCGCCCCGGATCGAGGCGATCGACAGCTTTCGCTTCCAGTCCGCCGCGATCAGCGCGGTCGAGAAGTCGCATGGTTTCCTCTCGCCGCAGGTGATTGGGACCGTTCGGGGCGACTTGATGTTCCGGCAGGACGGGTTGTCCGGCTATCTTCAGACCCGGCTCGCGGGCCAGCCCCTCCGCCAGACGCCGATGTCTCCCGAAGCGGCTCGACATGCGGGAGAGGCGCTGGCTCATCTCGACATTGCCCTGCGCGACGCACACGGCCTGCCGGCCGTCGACAGGCCCGTGCTGTGGCAGATCGGCTGCTGGCCCCGGCTTGCCGCGTTCCAGCGTTATCTGGCGCCCGGCCGGACGGCGGATGCGGTCCAGGCAGCGCTTTGGGACTACCTCGCCACGGTCGAGCCCAGGATCGGCGCCCTCGACTGGCAGGTCACGCACAACGATCCGAGCCCGTTCAACATGCTGCTCGCCGAGGACGGCGTTGCCTTCATCGATTTTGGCGATGGCTGCCGGGGACCGCGAATCCAGGATCTCGCCATCGCGGCCAGCCACATGGTGAGCGACCCTGCGCTGCCGCTCGGCGGCGCGGAGAGCCTGATCGCCGGATACGCCTCGGTCTGCCCTCTCTCGCCGCTCGAGACCGATCTGCTCGTCGGGTTGATGAAGGCGCGCCAGAGCGCGCTGATCCTGATCAATGCCTGGCGGTCGCACCTCTTTCCGGAGCATGCGGCCTATATCAATAAGAACGTCGCTCGAGCCGAGAATGGGCTGTCGATCCTGTCCCGCCTCGATAGGGAGGCCGCGCGGACGATCGTTGCCGAAGCGGCTTCCTCATGACACCCGGGGAGGCCGCGCCGTCAGCCGTCGTCGCAGTCGTTTCGCTGCTTCCCGCTCCCAACCCTCTTGCCATGTGATAGGCCAAACGGATGTCCGTCGATCTCATGCCRAACCGCTACATGCCCGGCGAAGCCGATCTCGCAGAGCGCGAGGCGGGTCTGATCGCTCGCCGCGACAAGGTGCTCGGCTCGTCCTATCGCCTTCAATATCGGCGCCCCGTTCACTTCGTCCGGGGCGAGGGAATGTGGCTGTACGACCCCGACGGCCGCGCCTATCTCGATTTCTACAACAACGTCCCCTCGCTCGGGCACTGCAATCCCGAGGTCAATGCGGCGATGGCCGAGCAGGCCGGGCGCATCAGCGCCAATACCCGCTATCTCGAGCCGAAGCTGGTCGATTATGCCGAGCGGCTGGTCGCGACATTCCCGACGGAGCTCGACCGCGTCGTCTTCACCTGCACGGGCAGCGAATCCAACGATCTCGCCTTGAGGATCGCGCGGCTGGTCAGCGGCAATGATGGCGTCATCGTCTCGTCCTATGCCTATCATGGCACGAGCGCCGCCGCCGCGATGGTCTCGCCGAATCTCGGCGAGGCGGTCAARCTCAGCCCCTCGGTGCGCATGGTCGCGCTGCCCGGGCCTGCCGGCGTCGCGGAAGCGGAGGCGCCCGCATTCTTCGAGGCGCAGGTGAGAGCCGCGATCAAGGATCTCGACCGGCGCGGAATCGGCGTCGCGGCCATCCTGATCGACAGCATCTTCTCCAGCGACGGCGTCTGGATCGATCCGCCGGGGTTCATTGCGGGCGCCATCGCGGCGGTGCGAGAGGCGGGCGGGCTCTTCATCGCCGACGAGGTTCAGCCCGGCTTCGGGCGAACGGGCGATCATATGTGGGGCTTCGAGCGGCACGCCGTGGTGCCGGATCTGGTCACCCTCGGCAAGCCGATGGGCAACGGCTTTCCGATCGGCGGGGTCGTCGGCCGGCATGCGGCCATGGATCGCTTCGGCGCCACCGCTCGCTATTCCAATACATTCGCCGGAAACACCGTCGGCATCGCGACAGCCGACGCGGTTCTCACGATCCTGCAGCGCGATCGCATCCTCGACAACGTGGTCGCCATGGGCGAGCGGCTGAGCCAGGGTCTGCAGCGGATCGCGGGCGCGTCGAGCGGCATTCTGGCGGTTCGCCATGCCGGTCTGTTCTTCGGCATCGACATCGGCCATGACGGCATGTCTGCATCGCAGCGGCGCGCCATGGCACTCGATGTCGTCAACGCGATGCGCGACGACGGCGTGCTGATCAGCACCACCGGGGCAAACGAGGACACGCTCAAGGTCCGACCCCCGCTGGTCTGCCAGGCGGAGCACGTGGACCGTTTTCTCGTTTCGCTCCAGGCTGCGGTCGCCTCCTGCCCCGCTTGAACCGGGGCCGTCTTCCGAACCAGCCCCATCGTCGCCGGACTGTTTCTGGTACGCCGGCCGCTCCGGGACTATCATCGAGCCATGGGATCTCTCGTTTCACTCGACCGGTTCGACCTTAAGATCCTCGATCACCTTCAGCGCAATGGCCATTGCTCGAATGTCGAGCTGGCCGCGGCGGTCGGGCTGACGCCGAGCCCTTGCCTCGCCCGGATGAAACGCCTGCAGGAATCCGGCGTGATCCGCGGCTTCGATGCCGTGATCGACCTTGCGCGGCTGGGGCATTTCATCACGGCCTTCACCGAAATCACGATCAGCGAGCATCGGCGCGACAGTTTCCGGCTGTTCGAGGCGGCGGCCGAGCGCTGCCCGGAGATTATCGAGTGCTACAACGTGACCGGCGGATGCGACTACATCCTCAAGATCGTCGCCCCGAGCATCGCCGATTTCAGTGCGATCCTCGACAATCTCCTTGAGCTCGACATCGGCATCATCAAGTTCTCGAACCGGATCGTCCTGCGGCAGCCCTTCGAGGCGCGAAAGATGCAGCTGGCGCTGACCGGCGGATAAAGCCGGCAGCATGGTCTGGGGCAGGGCCGCCGTGCCTGTTGCCGCGTCCGGCCTTGGTGGTCGCCTTGAGACCGGGCAGGCCTGAAGATGGGTGCGCCTCTGCAACGCGCGATGATGGCCGGTTGCCCGCACTGATTCCCGAGAAATCGTGACAGCAGAGCCTGCACCGCCGCCAGCGCGTGCTTCGGCGGATAAGGGCGCGTCGCATAACTCTGCCGGTCGTCGTTCTGGCGATGCTTTCTGCTGTTGAGGTTGGCCCTTTCGACAAATTCTGCCGGAGCGGTTGGGTGACCATGGGGGATCGGCAATTACGAGCTGTCTCGATCGCAACGTCCTGAAAGTCGTCTCGATGATCTTCCAGGATCCGTTGTCCGCCTTGAATCCGCTGATGACGGTGGGCCAACAGGTTGACGAGGTTCTGGCGGTGCACGGGGTCGGAACGCCGCAGACGCGGCGCGAACGCACGCTCGAACTCCTGACCGAAGTCGGCCTGCCGAGCCCGGAGCTCACCTATCAGCAATATCCGTTCAGATTGTCGGGCGGGCAGCGCCAGCGGGTCATGATCGCGATGGCGCTCGCCCTGGAGCCCTCCATCCTGATCGCGGACGAGCCGACGACCGCCTTGGACGTGACGACCCAGGCCCAGATCCTCAAGCTGATCCGGGACATCCAGCGCCGCAAGAACATGAGCGTGATGTTCATCACCCATGATTTCGGCGTCGTGTCGGAGATCGCCGACAGCGTCGTCGTGATGGAGAAGGGGCAGATCGTCGAGCAGGGCAGCGCGGACAAGGTGCTCAAGACGCCGAGCCATCCCTATACGCAGCGTCTGATCGCCGCGGTCCCGCATCTGACGGGCCAGAACCGCCCGGCGCTCGATGTCGCCGCGAGCGAGCCGGTCCTGAAGGTCGAGGGCCTGCTCAAAACCTACCGCAGCGGCAGTGCGTTCATGGGGACCCTGCGCGAGGTCGCGGCGGTCAACGAGGTGTCCTTCGATCTGGCGGCCGGGCAGACGCTGGGCATCGTCGGCGAAAGCGGCTCGGGCAAGTCGTCGCTCGGCCGGCTGCTGCTCAAGCTGATGGACAGCGACGGGGGGCGGATCGTCTTCGAGGGGACCGACATCGCGAGGATGCCGGAACCGGAGTTCCGGCGGCTGCGGCCCCGGATCCAGATGGTGTTCCAGGACCCTTCGGCTTCGCTGAACCCGCGTTCCACGATCGGCCGGATTCTGACGGTCGGTCCCGTCGCGCATGGCACGCCCTATGCCGAGGCCAGGGACGAGGCCCGCGCGCTCTTGAAGCGCGTCGGTCTCGATGGTGGAGCGTTCGATCGCTATCCGCACGAATTCTCCGGCGGGCAGCGGCAACGTATCGGCATCGCCCGGGCCTTGATGTTCAGGCCGAAGCTGCTCGTGGCCGACGAGGCCGTCTCGGCGCTCGACGTCTCGATTCAGGCCCAGATCCTGAAGCTTCTCGATGACATCCAGCGCGAAACCGGCGTCTCGATGGTCTTCATCACGCATGACCTGCGTGTCGCGAGCCAGATCTGCGACGAGATCGTGGTCATGCACAAGGGCAAGATCGTCGAGCGGGGGCAGCCCTCGCAGATCTTCCTGGACCCGACTTCCGCCTACACCCGCGAACTGGTCGCCGCCATCCCCGGCGAAAGGCCAGACGGGGGCGGCCGGATCGCCTTGGCGGGCTGACAACCAAGCAACCAAAAGAGGGAAACGACAGATGACGAAACCGATTGATACCAAGGCCGGATGGTCGCGTCGCGATGCCATGCGCCTGGCCGCCATCGGCGGCCTCGGCCTCGCGGCTCCGAATCTTATGGGTCGCCCGGCCTTCAGCCAGACCCCGCCGCAGAAGCCCGCCGGCCGCGTCGTCGTGGGCATGTCGCAGGAGCCGACCGTCCTCAACCCGCTGATGGTCAAGATCGAGGTTGACGACGGCGTGCACTTCTCGCTGTTCGACGCCCTGTTCCGGGTCGATCCGAAAGGCGTGATCCAGCCCAACCTCGCGCGCGAGGTGCCCAGCCAGCAGAATGGCGGGATTTCGCAGGACGGCCTGCAATGGCGCGTGAAGCTGCGGGACAATGTGCGCTGGCATGACGGCAAGCCGTTCACCGCCGAGGACGTCAAGTTCACGCTCGAACTGATCGTCAATCCGAAGTTCCGCAGCTGGCGTACGCTTGGACACGCGCTGGTCCGCGACATCACGATCGTGTCCCCGACCGAGATCCAGTGGCGTATGGAGCAGCCCTTCGCGCCCTATCTGTCCTTCCTGACGGAGACCTTCATCGTCCCGAAGCACGCCTTCGACGGAGAGGCGGACGTCAACAATGCGGCCTTCAACCGTGCTCCGATCGGAACCGGCGCCTTTAAATTCGGCAAGCGCGTCGCCGGCGATCATGTCGAGCTGGTGGCCAATCCCGATTATTTCGGCGAGGGTCCCTATCTCGAGCGGCTGATCTTCAAATACATCCCCGACTCGACGGTGCTCTACACGCAGCTGAAAAGCGGCGATATCGATATGATCGGCCAGCAGTACATTCCGGCGAACTATTTCGAGGAGGCCAAGAAACTTCCCAACCTCGCCGTCGAGAAGGTGCTCCGGTCGAATATCGAGTCGATCTACTTCAATCTCGACCGGCCGCAGTTCAAGGAACTCGTCGTCAGGCAGGCGATCTATACGGCCATCGATCGCAAGTCGATCATCGATGCCCTCTATTACGGCATGCCGGCTCCGACCGAGACCTTCATGCCCAAGCAGTCCGCCTATTACAATCCGAACCTGCCGGTCCAGGAATTCGACCTCAAGAAGGCGGCCAAGATGCTGGAAGATGCCGGCTGGAAGAAGGGGTCGGACGGAATTCGCGCCAAGGACGGCGTTAAGCTGTCCTTCGCGAATTCGACGACGGCCGGCGATCAGCTGCGCGAGCAGCTCCAGCAGTTCGTCAAGCAGAGCCTCGCCGAGATCGGCATCGAGATGAAGATCTCGAACCTTCCCGCGGCGGTGATCTGGGGCGATTTCTGGCAGCAGTCGCAATTCGACACGGCGATCGTCGGCATCACCTTCCTGATCGGCGCGGATCCCGACGTCACCAACCGCTTCAGCTCCAAGGCCATCCCGGCCAAGGGCGGGCGCGGCTCGAACAATGCCCAATACGTCAACCCCGAGGTGGACGCGCTCCTCGAACAGGGCACCCGCACCTTCGATCCGGAGGCGCGCCGCCCGATTTACAACAAGATCCAGGAACTCGTGCGGCGGGATCTGCCCTTCATGCCGATCTACCAGACCGAGGCCGGCTACGGTCGCAAGAAGAAGATCCAGGGCTTTCAGGCCAATCCCAACACGCGCACCGAATCCTGGGATTCGGCGCATTGGTACTGGATGAGCTGAACTGCCCCCCGCGTCGCTCGCTGACATCGGCGAGCGACGCCCCTGACGGCCAACGACATTGAGGAGGGCGCGATGCGTGGTTTCCTGCTTCATCGCCTGTTCCAGAGCGCCGTGCTGCTCGTGATCGTCTCGCTGATCGGCTTCGCCACCCTCAGCCTGATGCCGGGTGGGCCGATGGCGCAGTACGGCCTGGATCCCGGGATGACCCAGGACGATCTCGCTCGCCTGAAGCAGCAGCTGGGGCTCGATCGGCCGCTCTGGGTCCAGTATTTCGACTGGGCCTGGCGGCTTCTGCAGGGCGATTGGGGAAAATCCTTCCGCGACGGGTCCGCGGTGCTGTCCGTCATCGGGCGCCACATCTTCGCGACGTTCCTGTTGATGGGAACGTCGACGGTGATCGCGATCGCGCTCGGGAGCTGGATCGGAATCCGGGGTGCCACGCACCGCCATTCGGTCTTCGACTATCTCGCGACGATCGGYGCCATGATCGCGCTGTCGATYCCGACCTTCTGGTTCGGCCTGRTCGKGATCTATTTCTTCACGCTGAAGCTCGGYTGGCTGCCGGCGGGCAACATGTACGCGATTGGCGACGGCTCGGTGCTGGACTACGCGCATCATCTGATCATGCCGAGCGTGGTGCTGTCGCTCGTGCATGTCGCGATCTGGAGCCGCTACATGCGAACCGCGACGCTCGATGCGATCAGCCAGGATTTCGTGAAGACGGCGCGTGCGAAGGGCGCGAGCGAGCGGCGCGTGCTGATGAAGCATGTCGTCGGAAACGCCCTGCTGCCGATGATCGCATTGGCGGGCGTGCAATTGCCCAGCATCCTGACCGGCGCGCTCGTGACCGAGACCGTCTTCACATGGCCGGGCATGGGGCGGCTGTTCCTGGATAGCCTGAGCTACAGCGACTATCCGGTGGTGATGGGCCTCCTGATCTTCTCGGCCATCATCGTCATTCTCGGAAATCTGATCGCCGACATCGTGATCGCCTTCGTCGATCCGCGGATCCGACTGGCCTGAGCGGCGCAACTGGTCGAGGAACAACGACAATGAACACCCTCGCTCTGCGCGATCGCCCGAGCCGCTGGTGGCAAAGCCGCGTCGCGCGGCGTTTCGCGCAGCATCCCCTGGCGTTGCTCGGTCTCGTGATGATCACGGCTCTCACCGTGGCCTGTGTCGTTGGGCCGTGGCTCCTGCCCTACGACATCCTTCAGATCGACCTGCGGGCGCGCTTCGCGCCGCCCCTGACGGGCTCGCACATTCTCGGCACGGACCCGCTCGGGCGTGACCTGGCTGCCCGGCTCTTCGTCGCCGGCCGGGTCTCGCTCCTCGTCGGCTTCTCGGCGATGCTTCTGTCGGTCGTCGTCGGCACGGTCGTCGGCGTCATCGCCGGGTATCGCGGCGGCTGGCTCGGTGCCGCGCTGATGCGAACCGTGGACGGCTTCCTCGCCTTTCCGTCCATCTTCCTCGTGCTTGCGCTCTCGGCCGCCCTTCAGCCCAGTCCGCTGATGATCGTCGTCATCATCGCGGTCACCAAATGGATGGAGGTGGCCCGTATCGTGGAGGCGGAAGTCCGGTCGCTGCGCGAACGCGAATTCGTGCTGGCTGGCCGCATGCTCGGGCTCAGCTCCGTGCACATCATGTTCCGGGAAATCCTTCCGAACGCGATGGGGCCCATTACCGTCGCGGCGTCGCTCACCGTCGCACGGGCGATCTTGCTGGAGGCCTATATCAGTTTCCTGGGTTACGGGATCCAGCCCCCGCTGCCGAGCTGGGGCAACATGCTGAACGGGGCCCAGCAATACCTGTCCAGCGCGCCCTGGATGGCGATCATCCCAGGCGCCGCCATCACGATCGCAGTGACGAGCTTCAACTTCATCGGCGATGGCCTGCGTGACGCGCTCGACGTGAAGGGCGAGCACGGCTGACGGCGAGGCCGAGCCGCAAGCGGGCGGCCCCTCCGGGGTCCGCGCCGGGCGACGGATGCAGGTGCTGAGAGGGACTCAGGTTCTGCCCGCTATTATGAAACGAAGGTCATCACGGAGAACGTCTCCGCTCCCCGGTCCTAGCTGTAGAAGCCGAGGACGGCCTTCGTTTCCAGATATTCCTCCATGCCCTCGCGCCCGTATTCCCGGCCATTGCCCGAACGCTTGTAGCCGCCGAAAGGAGCATTCGGATCCCAGTCCGGCGCATTGAGATGAACCTGTCCGGCGCGAATCCGGGAGGCGACTTCGCGCACCGCTTTCATCTCGGTTCCCTGCACATGAGCGCCGAGGCCGTAGACCGTATCGTTCGCGATCTCTACCGCCTCCTCGACCGTGTCATAGGGTAGGATCGCCAGGACGGGTCCGAAGATCTCCTCCTGAGCGATTACCATCTCGCGGCGGACTTCGGAAAAGATCGTCGGGCGGGCGTAGAAGCCCGAGGCAAGGCCTGCGGGACGGCCGGGGCCGCCCGTCACGAGTTTCGCGCCTTCGCCGAGGCCCGCTTCGATCATCATCTGGACGCGCTCGAACTGGGCGCGGTTCGCGATGGGGCCGTGCGTCGTCGCCTCCAGCAGGGGATCGCCCACGACGAATTCGGCGGCTGCCGTCGCAGCCAGCGCCTCGACATCGCCGAGGCGGTCACGGGGGACCAGCATCCGCGTCGGCGCGCTGCAGGACTGGCCGAGATTGCGCATGGCCGCTGCGACGCCCAGCGGTACGCACCGGGCGAGATCGGCATCGGGCAGCACGATATTGGGCGACTTGCCGCCGAGTTCCTGCGCGACCCTCTTGACCGTCGGAGCGGCCGCCTGCGCCACGAGGACGCCCGCCCGCGTCGAGCCGGTGATCGAGACCATGTCGACCTCGGGATGCGAGGCGAGACCCTCGCCGACCACCGGTCCCGTTCCGTTGACGAGGTTGAACACACCGGGCGGGCAGCCGGCCTCGTCCATGAGTTCGGCGAAGAGGAGCGCGCTCAAGGGCGACAGCTCGCTGGGTTTGAGGACGACCGTGCAGCCTGCGGCCAGCGCCGGGCCGACCTYGGCGGTGATCTGATAGAGCGGCCAGTTCCACGGCGTGATCAGGGAGCAGACGCCGATCGCCTCGCGCAGGATCGCGGTGCTGCCGCGCTGCGAGACGAAGGGGAAGTCCGCCAGATTGTCTCGCGCCACGCGCAGATGCTCGGCGGCGAGGGGAACCTGTGCCCGGCGCGCATAGGTGATGGCCGCACCCATTTCGGCGGTGAGCGCCTGCGCGATCAGCTCCGCTCGTTCCAGCACGAGCGCATGGACGCGGCTGAGAAGCGCGGCGCGTGTCGCAGGCTCTGTCCGGGACCAGCCGGAAAAAGCGCGGCGGGCCGCGGAGACCGCGGCCTCGACGTCCCCTGAACTGCCGAGCGGAATCTCCGCGATCGCCGTCTCGGTTGCGGGGTTGATGACGCAGGCTCGATCCTGACCATCGGGCTCGCGCCAGCCGCCGTCGATGTAGAAGCGGCCGAGATGCCCGCTCTCCCTGAGGTGCTGCACGGCATGGCTCATTGGAAACGGTCCTTGATCCGGTAATAGGCACCGATGAGCGGCAGGAACCAGGGCTTGCCGAAATGGCCGGGAATGGCCGGCCAGGCGAAGTCCTTCCACGGGTTCAGCTCGGCACGCCCGTCCATGACCTCGGCCATGATGGTGCCCATGAGCGTCGACATCTGCGTGCCGTGGCCGCTGTAGCCCATCGAGTAGTAGACACCGTCACGCTCGCCGGCGCGCGGSARSCGGTCASRSGTCATGTCGACCAKRCCRCCCCAGCAATAGTCGATGCGCGCGTCACGCAGCGCGGGAAAGACGTCGTTCAGCGCGGCGCGCAGGATCGCGCCGCTCTTCTCGTCGGATGCCGGGTTGGATACGGCGAAGCGCGCCCGGCCGCCGAACAGCAGGCGGTTGTCGGGGGTCGTCCGGAAATAGTTGACGAGATTCCTGGTATCGACCGCGTTGCGGCGGCGCGGCGTCAGCTTGTCGAGAAGGTCGACAGGCAACGGCTCCGTCACGATCAGGAACGCCCCGACCGGTACGATCCGGCGGCGCACCCAGCCCAGCGGGCCGGCCTGCGAGATGCCACTGGCCAGCAGCACCTGCCGGGCGGTGATGTTTCCCTTCGACGTCGCGACGACGTGGCCACCACCAGAGGCGGGCTTCAGCCCGGTCATCGGCGTGCGCTCATGGATCGCGACGCCGCGACGAGCCGCGGCCTCTGCGAGGCCGCGCACGAAGCGGCCGATATGGATGCTGGCGCTCTTGCGATAGATCAGGCCGCCATAGTAGCGCCCGGAGCCGACCTCGGAGGCGAGGTTCGCGCGGCTCACCATCTCGGTATCGGGATCGACATGGGCGGCGAGAAGATCCTGGGCCCGCGCCAGCTTGTCGTAGTGCTCTGGCTTGGCCGCGAGCTTGATCTTGCCGACGCGGGCGAAGCTGCAATCGATGCCCTCCTCGGCAACGAGGCGCTCGACAGTGTCCACCCCTGCATCGAAGGCACGGTAGAGGCGGTCGGCCGTTTCATGGCCGAGCCTTTGTGACATGATGCCGTAATCCTGCGCGAAGCCGTTGTTGCACATGCCGCCATTGCGCCCCGAGGCGGCATGGCCGATCGTCTCGGCTTCCAGCAGGATCACCCGCGCGCCCTTCTTCGCGAGCGCCAGGGCGGCGGAAGAGCCGGTCAGGCCGCCGCCGATCACGGCGACGTCATAGCGGCCTTGAACCGGCCCTTCGGCACCGCCCGAGAAGGGGATCGACGTATCCAACCAGTAGGATGTGAGCTTCATCGGACCCTGGTCTCTCTCGAAGTGGAAGACGGGTTGCGGGCTGCAGCGCCTACCAGCCGCGCATCCGCGGCCACTCGGCAGCGATCGCTCTCGCGGGTCCGAAGACGACGTGATAGCGCTCGTGCTGCGCACCGGTGGCGCAGGCATGGTTGGGCATGATCCGGACCTTGGCGCCGACGGGCAGGTCAGGCAGCGCCTGCGAGGAGCCGGAGCGGATCACCAGCGTGCCATGTTCCTGGCTGGCATGGGCTACGATCAGATCGGGGTAGGGTCTGCCGTCGAGATCGCAAACGATCCCATAGCCCTGGTCGACGCGCTGGGCCGCCGTGCCGCGGTCTCGCGACAGAGCCATCCAGCCGGCATCGACCATGATCCAGCCCTTTTCCGGCCGCTTCCCGATCAYGGTGGCGAGGACGGAAAGCGCGAGATCGTCGGTCGTGCAGACCCCGACGCCATGCATCACGAGATCGAAGAACATGTAGACGCCGGCTCGCATTTCCGTGACGCCGTCGAGCGCCTTGGCAAAATGGGCAGTGGGCGTCGAGCCGACGCTGACGACAGGGCATTCGTACCCGGCGGCCCGCAGCCGCTGCGCGGCCTCGACGGCGACGGCCCGCTCGTTCTCGGCCGCTGCCTCGAGCGCTTCGGGTGTATGCAGCGCATAGGATTCGCCGGCATGGGTCAGGACGCCCGCGAGCGTGACGCCCGCCGCATCCAGAGCCGCGGCGACGCCGAGGAGGTTGGGGTCGGTGACCAGAAGCCCGCCACGATGGCCGTCGCAGTCGATCTCTATGAAGGCTGATGGCGTCACGCCCGCCGCGCGGCCGGCCTCGCCCAGGATCGCCGCCTGCTCCCGCGTGTCGAGCAGGACCTTGATATCGATGCCGGCCTGGCGCAGGCGCATGGCTCGTGCGGCCGTACGGGGCGAGACGCCGACGGCATAGGTGATGTCGCGGTAGCCATGGCCCGCGAAATATTCCGCTTCCGCCAGGGTGGAGACGGTGATCGAGCCGGGTCCGTTCGGAAACGCCCGGCGAGCGACGTCGATGGACTTGGCCGTCTTCATGTGCGGACGCAGCGCGACGCCCTGTTCGGCCATGCGCGCCGCGAGGCGGGCGAGATTGCGGTCGAGTCGGGATGCGTCGAGAACGAGCGCTGGTGTTTCCAGAGTGTCGAGCGTGGTGGCGTCGGATGGCGGCATTCCGATGCTCCTAATTGAACGACTGATTGGACAAGGCGAAGACACGCGCCGGCCCGGTCGGCGGCAGGGTGCCGCGGACCATGGTGAGCGCATCGCTGACCAGTGAGAGGCCGATCTCTTCGAGCCAGGGCGACAGCTCGTCGGTTGCGGCGGTATCGATGCGAACGAAACACCCTTCGAGACGGGCCAGCGCCGCTTCGATCAGAAGGCGCGCCTCGGGGGGCGTCTGCGCGACCACCGGGCCGACGACGTGTCCGCGGCCGAAGTGGCGGCTGATCATATAGCCGGCCACCTTGCCGTCGCGGAGAAGGACCTGCGCCTCGCCGGCCTCGACGAGCAGCCGCAGAAGTGTCCGCCTCTCGGAACCGGTCGCTTGGCGATCGAGGCGGACGACGGCGTCGAAGTCGGATGGCTGCAACGGGCGGACAAGATCGACCGGCGGCGCCTTGTGGCGACCTTTCGGGACGCCCTGGTGCTGGTGGATGATGCCGACGGGCCGGAAGCTGCGCCGCTCGTAGAGCGGCCGCCCCTGCGTCGTGGAATTCAGAAGAAGGGTCCGCGTTCCCGCCGCAGCCAGGAGCGCGTCCATCAGTCGGGCGCCGAAGCCGTGTCCCTGAGCCTTGCCGGATACGATGATCATGCCGATCGTCGCGAAGGCCTCGCCATCGGGAAACCAGGCGGCCGTTCCGATCACCTCGCCGCCGCGCACCATGGCGAAGCCCTGGCCCAGCGTCATGGCAAAGGCCCAGTCTTCGAGCCGGTAGGGCCAGGACATTTCCTGCGAGAGCTTGAGCGCTCCTTCGAGATGTTCCGACGAGAAAGCCGTCAGGATCGCGTCGTCGGCTCTGTTCCGCAGCCCCTGGGGGATGGTCGATGGCATGATGGGTGCAAGCTTCTCGAAGACGTTTCCAGCCAGTTGGGGATCGCCGGCGCGCTCGCTTTCCCAGGCGAGCCATTCCCTTCGATGCCGCGCTCCCACCTGGCAGAAGATGGTCCGCGCCGCGCCGCAGTTCCCGCTGCAAAGTGGAGCCTTTCCGGCATCTTCATCTGAAGCCTCCGGCTTTGCGGCACGAATGCCGAACGTCCCTTCAACCCTTTCGGCCCGGTTCCGATGGAGGCGGCGAAGGGGGCACGGGTCAGGCCCTGCCGGGTCACGTCGAGATCGAGGAGAGGGGCGGGGGAGGCCCGGACCTTCCGCGGCATCCGGCGTGCGCGCGAAGCGATCCGCGAGATCTATGTGCGCGTCTGCCGGCCGATCCGGCCGAAGCCTTTCCGGCGCGACGCGGGAGCGTGTCGTGTCCGCCGAGCCAGGCCGGCGGGCGGCGCAACGGCTCGAGCTTACCCCAGGGCGTGGCCGGCCAAGCCGAAGACCATCGGCTCGCCCGGCTTCTCGTTCAGGAAGCGGCGCCCCTTCGACATGGTCGTGACGGTATCGGTGACGGAAAGTCCGTTGCGCCGGAGAAACGCGGCGAACGCGCCGGTGGAGCGCGTGTCCACGCGCATGAAGCTGCCTGCAAACGTCTCGAGATGAACCGCTGCAAGATGGATCGCGTCATCATCGTTCGACGCGACAAGCGGGCCGATGACATGTCCCTGGCCGAACGCGCGGCACATGGAGTAGCCGACGGCGACCCCGTCGCGCCGCAGCACGCGGATCGAGGCCTGTTCGGCGAGGAGTTCGAGCAGAGGCAGTCGGTCCACTCCGAACGCCGCGAGGTCGAGAGCCGCGATCTCCGCCAATCGTCCCGGTGCGAGCTCCTCGAAATGCCCGTTCAAGCGAGGTAGCGAAGGGAGCGCCGCGGAGACTTTGCCCTGGTGGAGGTGGACGATTCCTTCGTCGACGAAGGCGAGCGAACGATAGAGGGCATAGGCGGCGCGCGTGGCGTTGAGGCTGAGGTGCCGGCCGCCGCATTCGGCGAAAACCCGCTCCATGAGCCAGCGCCCGTTCCCCTGCGCCTGCGTGCGCGGCGATGTGATCACGAGGCCGATCGTGGCGAAGTCGTCGCCATGCGGAAACCACATCGCGCTGCCGAAGACGCGACCGATGCCGTCCACCGCGACGATGCCCTTGCCGGCGCGGCGCAGCATCTCCCAGTCCTTGGGCCGGTGCGGCCAGCCGACACTGGTCGACAAGGCGTGCAGCAGGTTCACGTCTATCCCGTCGATGTCCCGGGCGAAGAGCTCGAAGGATTTCAATCTTACCGATTGTTGCATCTCGCAGCCCCTCCCTAGGCCAGACCGCGTAACATTCTTCTTTCGGCTTTCTTGGATAAGCCGTTGGTTGGAACCGTCGATGAGACGGCGCTGCGTCTGCTGGCCGGGATAACCTCCCCCGATGGCCGACTCAACGCCGCGCCCGTCGCTTGCCTCGTTCTGCTCCGGATCAACCTACATCATTTCGGGACGCCTGATCGCGGAGCCGTCGGAGAAGCGCGTGATCCGGAACGCATGGAGGTCGACGAACGGCTTTTCGTTCATCGCAAGCTCGCTTGCCAGACGGCCCGCTCCCGGGCCGAGGGCAAAACCGTGACCGCTGAACCCGGTGGCGATCGTGAGCCCCCGGATCACGTCCGTCGTATCGATCACCGGCACGAGATCGGGCGATGTATCGATCAGGCCCGCCCAGGCCGCAGCGACGCCGATGCCTTTCAGGGCCGGGAAGTCGGCGACGAGATTGCGGATGGCTTCGTCGACAAGGCTCTGATCGGGGGTGGGGTCCATGACCCGGATCCGCTCGAACGGCGACATCTTGTCGAAGTCCCAGCCGCCCCATGCGTCGGGGCCGTTCCAGAAACGGCTGCTGACTCGGTATTTGAGCTTTTTGGCGATCTTGGCCCGCATCATCTCGCGGAATTTCGTCGCGTAGCGGATGCCTTGCGGCGCGAGATTCACGATCCCATGGCCGGGCACGGCGACGGTATAGCCGCCGTCGAGACGTCGCCTGAGGGCGTACCCCGCCCCCGATATGCAGCCGGCTTCGACGATCTCGGGCGCTGCGGTCGTGCGCAGGGCCGTTCCCTCGATATTGGCCACGGGAAGGTCGACGCCGTGACGACGCAGGAAGCGCGAGCTCCAGGCTCCGCCGGCCAGGACGACGGCGTCGGCCTGCACGAGTCCGCGCTCCGTCCATACGCCCTTGACCTGCCCGTTTGCGATGTCGAGACCGCGCACGGCGCAGTTCTGGTGCAGATGGGCGCCCAGCGCCTTGGCGCCTGTGGCGATGGCGGGAGCCGCCAGGCTGGGCTCGGCCTTGCCGTCAGTCGGAGACCAGATCGCCCCGACCCATGGGCTGGTGCTGCCCTTCATGCGTTCGCGCGTCTGGCTCGCGGACAGCGTCTCGTTGGTGAAGCCGTATTCCCGGGCCTTCTGGCTCCACGTCTCCCAACGCGCCAGTTCGGCCGGGTCCCGCGAAGGATAGAAGCAGCCGGCGCGACGGAAGCCGAGATCGGTGCCGATCTCGGCGTTGAGCTCACCCCAGCGCTTCAGGCTGTAACCGGCCAGGGGCAGTTCATGGAGATCGCGATTTTGTTGGCGGACCCAGCCCCAATTGCGGCCCGACTGCTCCCCCGCCACCATGCCTTTCTCGAAAAGGGCGACGGACCGGCCTTTGCGCGCCAACTCGTAAGCCGTGGACGATCCGACGATGCCGGCGCCGACGACGACGACATCCACCTTGGTTGGGAACCCGGCACTGTCCTGGACGCGCTGGACTTCAATTGGCATGGCTTGTCCTATCATCCATCGTCTTCGAGCCAATGCGATCATTCCTGCTCCTTCTCGTTCCGAGAAAGGAGCCGGAATGATCGCGGGCAGACAGTCACGAAGGATGTCGACGACCGGCGCGTCCCGAATGCCCGTGAAGGGAAGCGCCGCATTCCAGCCGAGACTGCCCGATCTCGCCTCCGAGTTTGCAAAAGCGCCGGTATCGGGATGCGCCGAAATGCACCGGCCAGGCAGCAGAACCTTCTGAAAAGGGGAGGGAGCTCGGCAGTTCAGACGTTCTGCGAGGTTGCTGCAGTGCGGTGCGCCGATTCCGGCGCGCGGGTCGATGGCGGATCGATTGTAGGCTCAGGTCGACCGATGTCATCAACGTCCTCTCGGACCACTTCATCCTGCGCGGCGTGCCAGGACATGTGCATTCAGACAACGGCCCGGAGTTCGTCGCCAAAGCGGCGCGGACTGGATCGCGGTCGTCGGAGCGAAGTTGGCCTTCATCGAGCCGGGCTCGCCGTGGGAGAACGGCTATTGTGAGAGCTTCAACGCGAAGCTTCGCTGGTTTGGTCGGCACGATCATCATCCGACCTATGAGACTCATTGCCAGTTCGGGACGAGGACGACGCGCCCCAGAATGGATCCACTCTGAGCATAGGCGTGAGCCTCGGCCGCGGCCGCGAGCGGAAACGTCCTGTCCACGATCACCTTGAGATGCCCGAGCGCCGCCTGCTCCAGCATCCGGGAAACAGTGCTGTAGACATCCGGCTTTTCGAACTGCGTCCCCATGAACACGCCGAAAAGCGACCGATTCGCCTGCAGCGCTGGCCATAGATCGAGACTGAGCTGCGAACCGCCAGCGTTGCCAACGATGACCAGACGTCCCTCGGGGCGGAGCGCCGCCAGGGAAGCTTGCAAGGTAGTTCCGACCGGGTCCACCACGAGGTCCACGCCGCGCCCTTCCGTCAGACGCATGACGGTATCGACGACGTCGGCCGAGCGATGATCGATCGCATGATCGAGGCCAAGCGCGACGAGGCGGCCGGCCCGCCTGTCCCCGGAGACCGTTGCCAGCACAGTTGCGCCCGCCTGGTGCGCGAGCTGGATGGCGGCGAGCCCGACGCCTCCGGCGCCTGCCTGGATGAGGACAGTCTCGCCATGCTTCAAACCCCCTCGTGCGAAGAGGCAGTGATGAGCTGTCCCGAAGGCGATCGGCAGCGCAGCGCCGGCCGCCATGTCGAGTCCCTCCGGCATAGGCCAAGTCCGGCTGGCGGCGACGGCGCGCAGTTCCGCGTGCGACCCGGCGAGATCGAAGCTCGTCACCTTCTGGCCCATATGGCGATCCCTTACCTTCTCTCCGACCGCGATGATTTCGCCGGCGGCCGCATAGCCGAGGACGAAGGCAGGATGGGGCGGCGGCGTGGACGCGCGATTGATCAGGTCGCCGCCCTCGATGGCGGCCGCCTCGACGCGGATCAGGACACCATCGCTTGGGCAGACCGGATCGGGGACATCCACAGAACGAAGGACATCCGGCGGGCCGGGGTGATCATAGATGGCTGCTTTCATGGTTCTCCACTGCGCCATCGTTCGCCAGAGGTGACGGTTCAACGCATCGGCAAGGCCGCCGCACAAGTCTCGAAGTCCCGAGCAGCCAGAGACGCCTACACCTGGGCGATGCCACCATCGGCGAAGACCTCGCTCCCGGCGATGAAGCTGCTGTCGCTCGAAGCGAGGAATGCCGCGACCGCGCCGATCTCATCCGGATCAGCGATGCGCCCGACAGGCGTCGCCTTCGCAAGTGCCGCGACGCCTTCGTCGCCCATGAGCTCCAGCGCCTTTTCAGTCCGTGTGCCGCCGGGTGAGAGCACGTTCACGCGGATTCCCCTGTCGGCGAGTTCCGGTGTCCAACTGCGCGCGAAGCTGCGGACCGCGGCCTTTGTTGCGGCATACAGGCTGAAATTCGGAAACGCCTTCACCGACGCGCTCGACCCGGTCAGAATGATGGATCCGCCTTCGCCCATAAGCGGCAAGGCGCCCTGGACGGTGAGCAGCAAGCCTTTCACGTTCGCGCCGAAGACTCGATCGAACTGGTCGCTGGCGATCTGCCCAAGCGGCGTCGGTTCCGAGACGGCGGCGTTTGCGAGCAGGATATCGACCTTGCCGCGCTCCTTTCTGACGGCTGCGAATAGTCGGTCGAGATCCGCGGTCTCGTTGATCGAGCCGGCGACGGCCCGCGCATTCGGCCCGAGTTTCGCCACTGCTTTATCAAGTGCCGACTGAGTGCGGCCGAAAAGGAACACGAAGGCGCCTTCCTCGATGAACCGCTTGGCCGATGCGAAGCCGATCCCGGTCGCGCCGCCCGTTATGACCGCCGTCTTGCCGTCAAGCCTGCTCATTTGGTCATCCTCTCGTTTAGCAGCGCCTGCGGCCACTTCAGTTCGTGACGAACGACAGAATGTCGGCGTTCAGTACGTCGGCATTCACCGTCAGCATCCCGTGCGAGAAACCGGGATAGGTCTTCAACGAGCCTTTCGGCAGCAGCTTGACCGCCTTCAAAGCCGAGGCTGCGATCGGAACGACCTGGTCGTCTTCGCCGTGCAGCACCAGCGTCGGCACGGTGATCGCCTTGAGGTCCTCGGTCTGGTCGGTTTCCGAGAAGGCCTTGATACCGTCATAGTGCGCCTTGGCGCTCCCCATCATGCCCTGCCGCCACCAGTTCTGGATCACGCCTTCATGGATTGTCGCACCCTTGCGGTTGAAGCCGTAGAACGGGCCTGACGGGAGGTCGCGGAAGAATTGCGCGCGGTTGCTGGCCAGTGCCGCCCGAAAGCCATCGAAAACCGCCATCGGCGTGCCTTCGGGGTTGTCGCCGGTTTTCAGCATGAGCGGTGGAATGGCGGCGACGAGAACGGCCTTGGCCACCCGACCTGCCGGTCCACCATGCCGCGCCACGTACCGTGCCACTTCGCCACCACCGGTGGAATGGCCGATGTGAACCGCGTTCTTCAAGTTCAGTGCCTTGGCGACCGCGAACGCGTCTGCCGCGTAGTGATCGATGTCGTGACCGTCGGGGACCTGCTCCGAGCGTCCGTGGCCGCGCCGGTCATGCGCCACGACGCGATATCCCTTCGACAGGAAGAACAGCATCTGCGCGTCCCAGTCATCGGAGCTGAGCGGCCAGCCGTGATGGAAAACGATCGGCTGGGCGTCCTTGGGACCCCAGTCCTTGTAGAAAATCTGAACGCCGTCGTCGGTCGTGACAAAGCCCATGGGGTGTTTTCCTGCGTGAACATCGTGGGTGATCGGCCTCGCGGCATGCGCAGTGCCTGGCGAAAAGGTGAAGCTCGCTGCGAGCGCCGAAGCCGAGATCACGGCTTCGCGGCGGCTGAGCGGCACGCGCGGAGCGGAGTTGGGAGGCATCGAGGGTTCTCCGCGAGTTCATCAAAAAGGCGGCGCGGCGGTCTCTTGCGCCGTCGCCGCACATGAGCGGTCTGTCATGGCGGGCAGATCGAGCCCGCCGCTGTCCGAGGTAATCTGCCGTTCCTTTCAGTGACGAGATAGTGCCATAATCAGGCACGCTGTGTCGCGAAATGGGGAACGTTGAATTGGATATCGAAGATCTGCAGACATTCGTCGCAGTGGCCGATGCCGGCGGGGTATCGGCGGCCGCGCGACGGCTCGGCATCGCAAAATCGATCGTCAGCCGTCGGCTCCTCCGCATCGAGGCGGAAATCGGCGTTCAGCTTCTTGCGAGGACGACGCGGGGCGCCGCGCTTACGGAAGCGGGAGCGACGTTCAGGGATCATGCGGCCAGAGCCAGCGCCGAGATCGATACGGCTAGGGAAGCGATCCACCCCACCGGTGAACTGCGGGGCCGCCTCCGGGTTGCCATGCCGCTGACTTTCGGCCCGACCCATTTCGCTCCGGTGCTCGCGGAAATGGCACGCCAGCACCCGCAGCTCCACCTCCATACATCCTACAGCGATCGCTTCGTCGATCTGATCGCCGAAGGTTTCGATTGCGCGATCCGGGGCGGCTACCTTCAGGACTCCAATCTGATCGCGAAGCGCGTCGGACCGATCCATGGGAAGCTCGTCGCGAGCCCGAGTTATATCGCGGTGCACGGGGCGCCCGAATCTCTGGACGAACTCGTGACCCATCCGGCCCTGATGCAGGGAACGGAAACCTGGCAGTTCATGGATGGCGACAAGATCGTCACGATTCAGCCGCAGGGCCGGTTCAAGGCCGACAGCGCCACAGCGCTCGCGGCAGCCGCGGTGGCGGGTCTCGGCATCGCCTGGCTCCCCGATTGCATCACATATGGACATGTGGCCTCCGGTGCGCTGGTGCCGATCATGACACGCTATCCGGTCCCTCCGGGGGCCGCCTATGTGGTCCGCCCGCCGGGTCAGCACCCATCGCGAAAAGTCAGGGTGCTGACCGAGATGCTGCTCGAGTACTTCGCGCAGAATCCGGAAATCTGGGGTCGCGATCGGTGAAACATCGCCCGGCAGAAGAGGCGGCAATATCAACCGAACCGCCGATCGAAATCTCCGGGCGGAACTCTCGCCTCGCTGAGCCGGGGCGCTAAGGCTCGGCGGGCATCGGACCCGCGACCCTTTGGACCAGCCGGGCGTCGATCCTCGGGCTCATTCACCGGCGCGGCTTGGGGAGATGGGTTCGAGAGAAGCGAAGGACGGCATGGTCAGAATCGATAGTTCGCCATGACACCGACGAGCTTGATGAGCTGAGCCGGGCCGGTCTCCYGAATGAACGTTCCCGGATCGAAGACGCCGACCGAGGCTGCCAGGTTGAGCTCCGGGGTGGCCTGCCAGGCGACGGCGATCTCGGCCTGCGTTCCGATGAAGCGCGCATCGCTGCCCCTGCCGCTTCGTACGAGCGCCCCCGAGATCGCGTAGATGCCGTCCCCGGTGCTCTGTCGCCAATAGGCCGACCCCGACAGCGACAGCTCGACGTCCTTGCGCGGATGGATCGTGATGGAGGGCCGAAGCTGGATCAGGTTGCGCGGCCCGATCGGCGACTGGGACACGAAGTACTTGCCCCTTGGAAAGAGGGGATTGAGCGTTCCCAGTTTCGGATCGTCCGGATCGTCGTCGCCCGAAATCACGTCGGCGGCGAGCCTGAGGTCGGGCTGCAGCGGAGCCTGGGCAAAGCGATAGCCGATCTCGCCRCCGACGCCCCATGCCGCCCTGCGGTGGCCTGCGAACGTTCCGTTCTGAACGGCGGCCTCGATGTTCCAGTATGAGGAGCCGGTGTCTCCGAATATGCGGGTGCCGAAAGTGTGGACCAGCTCTTTCCCCGTTCCCTGATCGTAGATCGCGTTCCGATCTCGCAGCCCCAGATAGTAGACGTCGAAGCCTTTCGCTCGACCATCTCCCAGCCATTGCGTCGCATAGACGCCCCAGAGGGATTTCTGGGTCGACGTCCGATCGTCGAAACTGTCGAGCCGGTTGTCGACCGGACGAACGGCGAGAGCCGTAACCTGCCGGGTCGGGGCCGTCAGAGACATGTCGAAACCGTCGAAGGCCTGAGGGATATTGGGACCGTAGCGCGTGTCGACGAAGCGCCCCGCGCCCAGCGAGATCAGCTTGCGACCTGCCGACATCCGCAGCGAGGTCGCCTCCGCGACATCCGCCTCCACCTCGACGAAAGCCTGCAGCATATCCGCACCGGTCGTATCGACGGGGCGCTTGGTGCGGCGCACGCCCGAGATCCCGGAGATGATGGGCTGGGCGAACAGGCGCAGCTTCCCGACATGGAAATCGGCATAGGGCATGAAGCGATGCCAGACATAGCCGTCGTGCGGCGCTTCACCCCAACGGGGATTGGCATAGCCTTCGTAGCGCGATCGGATTTCGAGGCCTGTCGTGAGATAGGCCGATCCATCCGTGCTCAGGGGGATGTATTTGAACGGCTCCGTCCACCGCCCCGTCCGCCGGTCGGGGTCTGCGAGATAAGACCAGCTTTCGGGGTAACGCTCGATCGTCAAGGTCGGGGCGCGGCCGATATCGGTCCCGACCTGTGCCTCGACCTGTGTCGCACCGACGATCATCGCGACGACGAAGCCCCGGATCGACGTCACCGGCAGTCGCCAGCCGCTCCCGCTGGAGCGACGCGATCGATGCTCGGCGTGCCCACGTCCGGCCGAGCGTTGAGATGGGATGACGGATCCCGACAAGCATTCAACTGAAGCGGAATGCATCGCGCGGGATCTCGTCATCCCGCTTCGATCAGCCGGCGGCCTTCGGCGCCGGCGTGTTGAGCAGCTGCTGCTCCCACAGATAGGCGATGCCGCTGCCGCCGAAGTGATCGATCAGAATCTGTGTCAGCTCTTCGACGTGCTCCGTGCGTGCCCAGTCGCGCTGCCATTCGCCGGCGAGCGCCATCACCGTCATCGGGTTCGCGCCGGCCGCGATCATTCGCTGAATGGCCACTTCGTGAGATTCCTTCGAAATGCCGCCCGACGCGTCGGTGATCACGGTCACGTCCCAGCCTTCGCCGGCGGCCTGGATGACAGGCATTGCGACGCAGACTTCGGTCCACAGGCCGGCGATGATCAGCTGCTTGCGGCCGGTCGCCTTGACGACGCTCACGACATTCTCGTCCTCCCAGGTGTTCACCCAGGTGCGATCGATGACGTCCTGACCCGGAAATACGTCGGTGATCTGCTTGAAGAGAAGGCCACCGCGCGCCGCGATCACGCTGGTGAGAATGGTCGGAACATCGAAGGCTTTCGCGAGCTTCGCAAGAGCCGTTGTATTGTTCACGACCATATGAGGGTCGTGGCTGTTCAGGTTGGCAAGCTGATAGGGTTGATGGTCGATCAGAACGAGAACCGAGTCTTCGGGACGAAGGAGCGAGTTCAGGCCGTTGCGGAAGGTCATTTCCAATCCTTCTACTGAGATCATCGGTGGTGTGAGTGCGTGCGAAGCCCTGTAGCGCCGGGCTCACGGCGCATTTCTGCCGTTCCATCCGGCGTCTCGGTAGTCTCACCGGGCGCGAAACTGTGTCCTGCAAGGAGGAACGCCAGCGGGGAGACCGAGGATCTGCAAAGGATTGTTGGGATCGCGATGGCGTAGGCGTGTCGATGGCCGCGCAGACTGGCTGTGAGATCGGCCGTCAGATTGATGCCGGTCCGCTCCGCGACTGCATCCGCAAGGTCGCTGGCGGCGAGGAAAGCTACGCGCTGCTGTTCGAAGAGAGCTGACGGGCCTTCGGCGGCATCGGCGTAGGTATTGCTGGAAGAATCTCCGGCAGGCAGCCGGGCAGGGAGTCGGCGTTGCGCGACAGGACCAGTTCCTCGCGCGCGAASAGCTCSGCCAGCCARTCGACGAAGACRCGCACCTTGTTGCTGAGATGRCGGTTCGGCGGATAGACGATGTGCAGCGGCTTCGGCGCTGCGCACCAGTCCAGCAGCAGCGGCACGAGCCGCCCATCGGCGATCGGCACGCGGGCCATGAAGGTCGGCAACTGCATGATGCCGTGGCTGGCGAGCCCGGCGGCGAGATAGCCCATGCCGTCATTGAGCGCGATCGTGTAGCGCCCGCTGAGCTCGATCGTCTCGTTCTGGTTCTGGTAGATCAGCGGCAGCACCCGGCCGCCGAGCGCCGGCCGATAGGCGACGATCTGGTGGCCATCCTCGATATCGCGCGGATGGACCGGYGTGCCGAAGCGCGCCAGATAGTCCGGCGTGGCGCAGGTGATCAGTTGCATCTCGCCGATCCGCCGCGCGATCAGGCTCTGGTCGACGATCTCGCCGGCCCGCACGGCGCAGTCCAGGTTCTCGCCGATCAGGTCGGCCGGCCGGTCGCTCAGGCCGAGATCGAGCTGGATGTCGGGATAGCGCGCATGAAACTCATGCAGCGCGGGGATGATGACCGAGACTGCCAGCGACGAGCTGCRATCGACTCGCAATCGCCCGCTCGGCCGCGCCTGCGCCAGCGTCAGACTCGCGTCGAGCTCCGAGAGTTCGTCGAGCAGGCGTAGCGCCCGCTCGTAATAGGCCGCGCCATCCATGGTCACGGTCACGCGCCGCGTCGTCCGGTTGAGCAGCTTGGCGCGCAGATGCCCCTCCAACTGCTGGATCAGCTTGGTGACGGTCGGCTTCGGCATGTCCAGAAGATCGGCGGCACGCGTGAAGGTCCCGGTCTCGACGACCCGCACGAAGGCCCGCATCGCGGCAAGCTGGTCCATACGCCCTCGGATTATTTCCGTACGTGAACAATGAATAAGCAAATAGCGTATTTATTCGGAAATGCCGATTCACTATTTCGTGCTGCAACGCAACAGCGAGGGTGCGCCATGCCCGCGATCGCCGCGCAGAAACTGCAACCGGTCCTTTCCGTCTTCTGGCGGGAGGAAACCCTGAGCGCCCGTGGAGAGAGCTTCACCGGCCGGCTCTACGTGCCTGCCGAGGTGCCGGAGAATGCCGGGCTCGTGCTCCATCTGCATGGCGGCCACTTCAACAGCGGCTCGCCGGCCGAGGGGCAGGCCGTCGCCACGGCGCTGACGGAAGCCGGCGCGGTCGTGTTCTCGCTCTCCTATCCGCTCGCGCCCGTACAGCGCTTCCCCGAAACGCTGGAGCGCATCTATGCAGCGTTCGAGGCGCTCGCCAGGGGGCGCAATCGCTGGGCGACGCGCGGCGCACCGCTCTACATCGCCGGCGAGGAAGCCGGCGGCAATCTTGCCGCGGCGCTGGCCATGATGGCGCGCGATCGCGGCGGCCCGGCGCTCGCCGGCCAGATCCTGTTCTCGCCGATGCTCGACGCCTGCCTGGGAACCGCTTCGCTGCGCGGCGCGCAGGCGGGCCCGGTCGGTTGCCGCTGGGCCGATGGCTGGGCCGATTATCTCGGCACGCCCGAGCGCGCCGCCCATCCCTATGCCGCCCCGCTCCAAGCGACGCGCCTCGCCGGCCTGCCGCCGGCTCTGTTGATCAGCGGCCAGGACGACCCGATGCGTGACGAAGCCGCGCAATACGCCGATCGTCTCGGCCAGGCCGGCATCGCCGTCCGCCATGTCGAGTTCAACGCGCCGACACGTTGGCCCCAAGCCTATGCGGACGCGGCGCAGGAAGGCTCCTGTCTCTGCAAGAGCTGCGGCGAGATCGCCGCCTTCTACGAACGGACCGCGCCCTCCTAGCGCTCTCCTTTTTCGAACCCCCACAGCATTTTCAAGGAAGGACCGAACCCATGATTCCGGGAACGAACCGTCGTGGCCTTTTGGCCGGCCTCACCGCCTCCGTCGCCCTGACCGCTGTCGCAGTCTTTGCGCTCTCCGGCACCCGCGCGCAGGGCGATACCGCCCCCGCGGCTCCGCCCGCCATCCCCGTCTCCGTCGCGACCGTCGAAGCCCGCGAGATCGTGCCCTGGGCCGAATTCTCCGGCCGGCTGGAGGCGATCGAGCGCGTCGAACTGCGCTCGCGCGTCGCCGGCGTCGTCGAAGCCGTGCATTTCCGCGAGGGCAATCTGGTCAAGCAGGGCGACCTGCTCGTCAGCATCGACCAGGCGCCCTATCTGGCCGATCTGCAGCGGGCCGAGGCGCAGGTGCAGGGCGCGAAGGCCAGGGTGGCGCTCGCCGAAAGCGAGAACGAGCGCGGCCAGCAATTGCTGGCGACCCGCAACCTCTCCCAGCGCGATATCGATACCCGCATCAACAATCTGCGGGAGGCTCAGGCCAATCTCCAGGTCGCCGAGGCCGCCCGCCGCACGGCGCAGCTCAATCTCGATTACACCCAGATCCGCGCCCCGATCAGCGGCCGCATCGGCCGACTCGACGTCACCGTCGGCAACCTGATCGCGGCGGGTGGGCAGGTGCTGACCTCGCTGCTCTCGGTCGACCCCATCTACGCCGCCTTCAATGCCGACGAGCGCAGCGTGCTCGATGCATTGGCCTCGCTGCCGGATGGTTCGCGCGCGCTGGAGCAGATCCCGGTCAGGCTCTCCACCGCGACGGCGCAGCCCGCGCAGTTCAGCGGCAAGCTGCACTTCGTCGATAACGGCATCGACGGCGCCAGCGGCACGGTCAGGGTGCGCGCCAGGCTCGACAACCCCGACGGCAAGCTGATGCCCGGCCAGTTCGTCCGGGTCCAGCTCGGCCAGGCCAAGGCCGAGCAGCAGCTCGTCATCAACGAGCGCGCCGTCGGCACCGACCAGAACAAGAAGTTCGTCTTCGTGGTCGGTGACGACGCCAAGGCTACCTGGCGCGAGGTCTCGCTTGGCGCCGCCCATGACGGCCTGCGCGTCGTCACCGCCGGCCTGAAGCCCGGCGAGCGCATCGTCGTCAACGGGCTCCAGCGCGTGCGCCCCGGCGCGACGGTCGCCCCCGAGCTCGTCTCGATGGCCGAGAAGACCGAGCTCAGGAAGCCCGCGACCGAACTCGCACAACGCTGACATCAACGATCGGCTGCGGGTGCCGCGAGACGGGCCCGCAGCCGCAAGCATAAGCCGCTCGAAAGGGGGCGCTATCCATGAACCTCTCGAAATTCTTCATCGACCGGCCGATCTTCGCGGCGGTCCTCTCCGTTCTGATCTTCCTGGCAGGGTTGCTCTCGATCAGGGCCCTGCCGATCTCGGAATATCCCGAGGTCGTCCCGCCGACGGTCGTCGTGCGGGCGCAGTATCCCGGCGCCAGCCCGCGCGTGATCGCCGAGACGGTGGCGACGCCGATCGAGGAGCAGATCAACGGCGTCGAGGGCATGCTCTACATGTCGAGCCAGGCGACGACGGACGGCGTCATGACGCTGAACGTCACCTTCCGCCTCGGCACCGACCCGGACAAGGCCCAGCAGCTCGTCCAGAACCGGGTCAGCCAGGCCGAGCCGCGCCTGCCCGAGGAGGTTCGCCGGCTCGGCGTCACCACGGTCAAGAGCTCGCCGGACCTGACGATGGTGGTGCACATCACCTCGCCGAACGGCCGCTACGACATGACCTATCTGCGCAATTACGCGGTGCTGAACGTCAAGGACCGGCTCGCTCGCATCGACGGCGTCGGCCAGGTCCAGCTCTTCGGCTCGGGCGACTATTCGMTSCGCGTCTGGCTCGATCCGCAGAAGGTCGCCGAGCACGGGCTCTCGCCCGGCGACATCGTGCGCGAGATCCGTGCCCAGAACGTCCAGGCCGCGGCCGGCGTCATCGGCGCCTCGCCCAATGCGCCGGGCCTCGACCTCCAGCTTTCGGTGAACGCCCAAGGCCGTCTCCAGACCGAGGAGCAGTTCGGCGAGATCATCGTCAAGACCGCCGCCGACGGCGCGGTCGTCCGGCTGAAGGACATCTCCCGCATCGAGCTCGGCGCCGCCGACTATGCGCTGCGCTCGCTGCTCAACGGCAAGTCGGYCGTCGCCGTGCCGGTCTTCCAGGCGCCGGGCTCGAACGCCATCGCGATCGCCGACCGCGTCCAGGAGACGATGCGCGAGATCAAGCAGAACATGCCCGAGGGCGTGGACTACTCGATCGTCTACGACACCACCCAGTTCGTGCGCGCCTCGATCAAGGCGGTGATCTCGACGCTGCTGGAGGCGGTCGCGCTCGTCGTGCTCGTCGTCATCGTCTTCCTGCAGACCTGGCGCGCCTCGATCATCCCGCTCGTCGCGGTGCCGATCTCGGTCGTCGGCACCTTCGCGGTGATGTATCTCCTCGGCTTCTCGATCAATGCGCTCAGCCTGTTCGGGCTGGTGCTCGCCATCGGCATCGTCGTCGACGACGCGATCGTCGTGGTCGAGAATGTCGAGCGCAATATCGAGAACGGGCTCTCGCCGCGGGAAGCGACGTACAAGGCGATGCGCGAGGTCTCCGGCCCGATTATCGCGATCGCGCTGGTGCTGGTCGCGGTCTTCGTGCCGCTCGCCTTCATCTCGGGCCTGACCGGGCAATTCTACCGCCAGTTCGCGCTGACCATCGCGATCTCGACGGTRATCTCSGCGATCAACTCGCTGACCCTGTCGCCGGCYCTGGCCGCGCTCCTACTCAAGGGCCACCATGCCCCGAAGGACGCGCTGACGCGGGTCATGGACAAGCTGTTCGGCTGGTTCTTCCGCGCCTTCAACCGCTTCTTCAACCGCTCGTCGGAGGCCTACGGCGGCGGCGTGCGCCGGGTGATCTCGCATCGCGCGGTGATGCTCGCGGTCTATGTCGTCATGCTCGGAGCGACCGGCGTGCTGTTCAAGGCGGTGCCGTCAGGCTTCGTGCCGGGCCAGGACAAGCAGTATCTCGTCGGCTTCGCCCAGTTGCCTGATGCCGCGACCCTCGACCGGACGGAGGATGTCATCCGCCGCATGGACGAGATCGCGCTGAAGCACCCAGGCGTCGAGAACGCGATCTCCTTCCCCGGCCTCTCGATCAACGGCTTCACCAACTCGTCCAACTCCGGCATCGTCTTCGTCGGCCTGAAGCCCTTCCATGACCGCAAGGACCCGTCCTTGAGCGGCAACGCCATAGCGATGCAGCTCAACAAGGAATTCTCGGGGATCAAGGAAGCCTTCATTGCGATGTTCCCGCCGCCGCCCGTGCAGGGCCTCGGCACGATCGGCGGCTTCAAGCTGCAGATCGAGGATCGCGCCGGCCTGGGCTATGCCGCGCTCGACGAGGCGACCAAGGCCTTCATGGCCAAGGCCGCGACCGCGCCGGAGATCGCCGGCATGTTCTCGAGCTTCCAGGTCAACGTTCCGCAGCTCTATGCCGATATCGACCGCACCAAGGCCCGCCAGCTCGGCGTGCCCGTGACGGAGGTCTTCGACACGCTGCAGACTTATCTCGGCTCGACCTATGTCAATGACTTCAACCGCTTCGGCCGCACTTACACCGTGCGCGTCCAGGCCGATGCGCCCTTCCGCGCCCTGCCTGAGCATGTTGGCCAGCTCAAGGTGCGCTCGAACAACGGCGACATGATCCCGCTCAGCGCCGTGCTGAATGTGCGTGCCGATTCCGGGCCGGAGCGCGCGATGCGCTATAACGGCTTCCTCTCGGCCGACATCAATGCCGGCGCGGCGCCGGGCTTCTCCTCGGGGCAGGCGCAGGCCGCGGTCCAGCGCATCGCCGACGAAACCCTGCCCAAGGGCTTCGCCTTCGAATGGACCGAGCTGACCTATCAGGAGATCCTGGCCGGCAATTCGGCGGTGATCGTCTTCCCGGTGGCGATCCTGCTGGTCTTCCTGGTGCTGGCGGCCCAGTACGAGAGCATGACTCTGCCGATCGCGATCCTGCTGATCATCCCGATGGGCCTGCTCGCGGCTCTGACCGGCGTCTGGCTCTCGGGCGGAGACAACAACGTCTTCACCCAGATCGGCCTCGTGGTTCTCGTCGGACTATCCGCCAAGAACGCCATCCTGATCGTCGAATTCGCGCGAGAGCTCGAATTCGAAGGCAAGACACCGATCGAGGCCGCGATCGAGGCCAGCCGCCTGCGCCTGCGTCCGATCCTGATGACCTCGCTCGCCTTCGTCATGGGCGTGGTGCCGCTGGTGATCTCGACCGGGGCCGGTGCCGAGATGCGGCAGGCGATGGGCGTCGCGGTCTTCGCCGGCATGATCGGCGTCACCGCSTTCGGCATCTTCCTGACSCCGGTCTTCTACGTGCTGATGCGGAAGCTGGCCGGCAACCGCCCGCTCGCCCGGCACGATATCGAGGCCCCGGCCTTGCAGGCTGCCGAATAAGCAAACGAAGAGCCCGCCTCCGGCCACCCGGCCGGAGGCGGTTTCGTTTGCGCCGTCTCAGCGAGAACGCCGCTGCACGGTGAGATGGGCGATCACGGTCGAGCCGCCCCGCGCGCTTCACAGCGGGGTCGATACGGTCGGAATGGTTCGTCGCGGCGATCACGGTGATGATGGTTCGTTTTAACGAACTTTTCTGTTGGCCGGCATTTGATCTTGGAAGCCATTCGAGAGAAATTAGCTAACAAATAGCGTCGCTTCGTCCGGCGTTGGATCATTATTCTCCGTGAGGTTGTTCCTTTAAAAGAACGTTTTCTTGACCGCCGCTCCGATCGGGCGCAGCTTTTCGGGCAGTTCGATTTTCTGAATGCTGTGGAGCGCATTGTGATCAATCGTCGTCTTTTTCTGGCTGGCGGCTCGGCTTTGGCATTGGCCGTTGGTGCTGGAAGCGCCGGGGCGGCGGAGGCCGCGGGCGAGCCGATCTATCTTGGCGTGAGCGGTCCGCTGACCGGTCCCAATGCTCAGTACGGCGCGCAGTGGAAGCAGGGTTTCGACCTCGCGCTCGACCAGATCAACGGCTCCGGTGGCATCAAGGGGCGGCCCCTGCGCTACCTCTTCGAGGACACGCAGAGCGACCCCAAGCAGACGGTCGCGGTCGCGCAGAAGTTCATTGCCGACAAGCGCATCGTCGCCGAGCTCGGCGATTTCTCCAGCCCGGCTTCGATGGCGGCCTCGCCGATCTATCAGCGGGCGGGCCTCCTGCAGTTCGGCTTCACCAATTCTCATCCCGACTTCACCAAGACGGGCGATTTCATCTGGAGCAATTCGGTCAGCCAGGCCGAGGAGCAGCCGCTCAACGCCGCCTTCGCGGTGAAGCGGCTCGGCTTCAAGCGCATCGCGGTGCTGCACCTCAACACGGACTGGGGCCGCACCAGCAAGGACCATCTCGTCACGGCCGCCAAGGCGCTGGGCGCCGAGGTCGTCGCCACGGAAGGCTATCTGCCGGAGGAGAAGGATTTCCGCTCGACCCTGGTGCGCGTCCGCGACGCAAAGCCCGACAGCCTCTTCCTGGTGTCCTATTATGCGGATGCCGCGCTGCTCGTCCGGCAGGCGAGGCAGACCGGGCTCACGGTTCCGGTGGCGGCGGCGAGTTCGATCTACTCGCCGAAATTCGTCGAGCTCGGCGGCGATGCGGCCGAGGGCGTGTTCACCTCGTCGCGCTTCTTCCCGGAGGATCCGCGGCCCGAAGTGCAGACCTTCGTCCAAGCCTTCAAGGCGAAATACGACAAGGAGCCGGACGCGTTCAATTCCTACGCCTATGACACCGTCATCCTGTTCGGACAGGTGCTGCGCGAGGCGCCGGATCTGGAGCGCAAGACCATCCGCGACACGTTGGCCAAGGTGAAGGACGTGCCGAGCGTGATCTACGGCAAGGCCAGCTTCGACCCGGCGACTCGGCGCGTCGCCGGCGCCAAGAGCGCCGAGCTCGTGGTGAAGAATGGCCGCTTCACGCTGTGGGACGGCCAGAAAGTCACCAACTGAGAGACCGCACGGCTTCGGGGCACAGCGTCGCCGCGGCGGCGCTGCGTGGCCGATGCCGTTCACTGTTCGCCGCCGCGCTGAAGCATCGCCATGACCTCCTGGTTCGACCACACCATCAACGGCCTGATCATCGGCAATATCTACGGGCTGCTGGCCGTGGGTCTTGCCCTGATCTTCGGCGTCAGCCGGCTGATCAACTTCGCCCATGGCTCGGTCTATGTCGTCGGCGCCTATGTCGGCTGGGTCGCTGTCTCGGTGCTGCAGACGCCCTTTCCGTTGACGCTGGCGATCGTGGTGATCGTCACCGCCGCGCTCGGCGTGGTGATCGAGCGCTTCGGGATCCGCCCGCTGGCGGGTGCGCCGCGGATCGCACCGCTGCTGGCGACGATCGGGCTCAGCTTCGTGCTCGACCAGACGGTGCAGATCCTGTTCAGCCCCGATCCGCGTGCGGTCCCGATGCAGGTGCCGAACTGGCGCATCGCGATCGGCGGCGGCTCGATCGGCGTGCTCGACCTGTTGATCGCCGGCATCGGCATCAGCGCCGCAGCGGCCCTGTTCGGTTTCCTGAAGCTGTCGAAATGGGGCTGGGCCGTGCGGGCGACGGCGCTGGACCGGGACGCCGCTCGGGCGATGGGCGTCGATGTCGACCGGGTCAACAGCATCGTCTTTGCCATCGCCTCGGCTCTGGGCGGCGTCGGCGGCGTGCTGGTCGGCATGTATTACAACGTCATCACCCCGACGATGGGCTTCGAGGCGACGCTGAAGGGCATCGTCGCCGAGGTCGTGGGCGGCGTCGGCAATGTGCCGGGCGCGATCGTCGGCTCGCTGCTGCTCGGGCTGGTGGAGAGCTATGGCGTGGCGCTGCTCGGCACCAGCTATCGCAATCTCTTCGCCTTCGTCCTGTTGATCGCGATCCTCGTCATCCGGCCGAACGGCCTCTTCGCCAGCCGGCGCCAGCTCCCGCCCGAGCCGATGACCGGCACCTTCGTCGCGCCGAGCAAGCCGGTCAGGCTGCCGCCGCTGCTGATCGCGGCGCTGGCCGCGCTGGCGATCGCTCTGCCGCTGATCGTCGACAACGGCTATC
The DNA here is from genome assembly GCF_052113865.1 of Allobosea sp. TAB14. Taxonomy (NCBI): domain Bacteria; kingdom Pseudomonadati; phylum Pseudomonadota; class Alphaproteobacteria; order Hyphomicrobiales; family Alloboseaceae; genus Allobosea; species Allobosea sp. TAB14. Next base: position 36,437 of record NZ_JBFRDQ010000004.1, read on the forward strand.
TCATCCAGACGCTGACCAATGCCTGGCTCTATGCGCTGCTGGGCCTGAGCATCACGCTGGTGGCCGGCACAAGCGGGCAGGTCTCGCTCGGCCATGCCGCCTTGCTCGCGATCGGCGGCTACACCTCGGCGCTGCTCGCCTCCAATCTCGGCTGGCCGGTCTGGCTGACGCTGCTGATCGGCGGTTTCGCAGCCGCCGGCATCGGCACGCTCCTCGTCTCGCCGGCCTTCCGCCTGCGCGGGCACTACGTCTCGATTGCCACGCTCGGCATCGGCGAGATCGTGGCGCTGGTCATCCTGAACTGGGAGAGCGTCACGCGCGGGCCCATCGGCGTTGCCGGCATCCCGCCGCTCTCGCTCTTCGGCCGCGACCTCTACGACACCAACGCGATCTACTGGTTCGCCTTCGCCCTGATGGCGGGGCTCGCGCTGCTGCAGCTGCGCCTGCTCCGCTCGCATCTCGGCCGAACGCTCAGGGCCGTGCGCGACGACGATGTCGCGGCGCGCTCCTTCGGCATCGGGCTCGAACGCTACAAGGGCCTCGCTTTCGCCTTCGGCGGCTTCTTCGCCGGGATCAGCGGCGCCTTCACCGCGCATATGTATTCCTACATCAACCACGAGACCTTCAACACGCAGATCTCCGTGCTGGCACTGACCATCGCGATCCTCGGCGGCATGGGCAATGTCGGTGGCGCGATCCTCGGCTCGCTCGCCCTGATCGGCCTGCCCGAGATCTTCCGTGTCGCGGCCGAGTACCGCATCCTGTTCTACGGCATCGCGCTGCTGCTGCTGGTGCGCTTCCGGCCGCAGGGCCTGCTCGGAACCGTCTGAGGAAATGCCGGTGACCGCTCATTTTCCTGTTTCGAGCCTGCCCGCCGCAAAACCTCTTCTGGAGGTAAGCGGGCTGACGCGCCGCTTCGGTGGCCTCACCGCCGTCGCCGGACTCGACCTTAAAGTGGCGGAAGGCGAGTTCGTCAGCGTCATCGGGCCGAACGGCGCGGGCAAGACGACCGCGTTCAACCTGATCAGCGGCCTCGACAAGCCGGACGAGGGAACGGTCCGGTTCGACGGTGCGGACATTGCCGGCCGGCCGCCCGAAGCCATCGCACGGGCCGGGCTGCTGCGCACCTTCCAGCACGGCCGGGTCTTCGCCAATCTCAGCGTCGCCGACAACGTTCTCGTCGGAGCCCACCGGCGGCTGAAGGCCGTGCGTCCGGACTGGCCGGTCATCGGCCCGCTGGCCGAACTGGCGCTGGCGCTGGTCCGGCCCGCCTCGGTCAAGCGCGAGGAAGAGGCGCTGCGCGAGGAGGTCCACGAGATCCTGGCGATCTTCGGTGACAGGCTTTTGCCGCGCATCGACCAGCCGGCCTACAGCCTATCCTACGCCAACCGCCGCCGCGTCGAGATCGCGCGGGCCTTGGCGGCGCGCCCGAAGCTCCTGCTGCTCGACGAGCCGACGGCGGGGATGAACCAGACCGAGACGGCCGAGATGCTGGAGATTTTGGCCGGGCTGAAGGCGCGCGGCCAGACGATCCTGCTGATCGAGCACAAGCTCGACATGGTGATGCGGCTGTCCGACCGCGTCGTGGTGCTGGACGACGGCAAGACCATCGCCGAAGGCCTGCCGCAGGCGGTGCGGAACGATCCGGCGGTGATCGAGGCCTATCTCGGCCATGGCGGCGTCGGGGCGGCCTCACCGGCCGGTTCGCCGGCGTCGGCGGTCGAACGCGCCACTGTCCAGGCCTGAGGTGCTGCGATGAGCGACGAAACCCCGATTCTCGAACTCAGGGCCATCGACACCTATTACGGTCCGGTGCAAGCGCATTTCGGCCTCTCGCTGCATGTCGCGAAGGGCGAGGCGGTCTGCCTGCTCGGCGGCAATGCCAGCGGCAAGTCGACGACGATGAAGATCATCCTCGGGCTGGTGAAGCCTGCTGCCGGCGASGTGCTCGTCGACGGCGTCTCGACGCTGAAGCTCAAGACGCCGGAGATCGTGCGCCTCGGCGTCGGCACCGTGCCGGAGGCGCGCCGCCTCTTTGGGGCGATGAGCGTGCGCGAGAACCTGCTCATGGGTGCCTTCGTGCGCGACGACAAGGCCGGCATCGCCGCCGATCTCGACCGCGTGCTCGGGCTGTTCCCGCGCGTCGCCCAGCGGCTCGACCAGCAGGCCGGAACCCTGTCGGGCGGCGAGCAGCAGATGGTGGCGATGGCGCGGGCGCTGATGAGCAGGCCGCGCGTGATCATCATGGACGAGCCGACCATGGGGCTCTCGCCGCTCTGGGTCGAACGCGTGCTGGAGCTGATCCGCGACATCAACAGGCAAGGCGTTGCCGTCTTCATGGTCGAGCAGAATGCCAGCCTGGCGCTGCAGATCGCCCATCGCGGCTATGTGCTGCAGACCGGCCGCATCGTTCTCGAAGGCAAGGCCGCCGATCTTCTGACCGATACCCGGATCAGGGATGCCTATCTCGGCGGCGCGGAGGCGGCATGAGCTTGAACGACACGACCCGGCAGACCCTGAGGGCCGACCATGCGGTGATCGTCACCGACGATCTCGACCGGTCCATCGCCGCGTGGCGGGAGCGCGGCTTCACCGTCGAGCCGGGCGGCACCCATCCGCGCGGCAGCGTCAACGCGCTGATCTCCTTCGCCGACGGCGCCTATATCGAGATCATCGCCTTCCCGCTCCCGCAGGAGGATTTCTTCTGGTGGCGCGTGCTGCAGAAGGACGGGGAGGGGCCGATCGATCTCGCCCTGCTGCCGGAGGATCTCGACGCCGTGCTGGATCGGGCCGCCGAGGTTGAGCTCGGCTACGGGGCGCCGCAGGATGGCGGCCGCAAGCGCCCCGACGGCGAAACGCTGGTCTGGCGCACGGCGCGGCCGGCCGGGACCGACCTGCCGTTCTTCTGCTCGGACGTCACGCCGCGCGCGCTGAGAGTGCCGGCAGCGCCGCGTCACACCAATGGCGCGACCGGCCTTGCCACGATCAGCCTGGCCGTGAACGATCTCGATCGGTCTTCGCGGCGCTGGTCGGCCCTGATCGGCCAGCCGGCCCAGCCCATCGGTCCGCAACCGGGCTTGGAGGCGGTGGCCACGAGCCTCGAGCTCGGCGGGACCCGGCTGATCCTGCTGGCGCCGGAGCGTGCCGGCAGCGGCATCGTGGCGAGCCATCTCGCGCGGCGGGGCGAAGGTCTGTTCGGCCTCTCCTTCGCCGGCACCGATCCAGCCATTTCCTACAGCAAGGCTTCGGCCGGTATCTCTTGAAAGGTCTCGCCATGGCCGGCAAACGCATCGGCTTCTTCACCCGTCTGCTGGACGACGCGCCTGCCGGCGAGCGCTATCGCCTTGCGGCCGAGCAGATCGTCCATGCCGAGCGCCATGGCTTCGACAGCGCCTGGGTCGCTCAGCATCACTTCCATCGGGACGAGGGCGGCCTGCCGTCGCCGCTGCCCTTCCTGGCCTTCGTCGCGGCCCGCACCAGCCGCATCCGCCTCGGCACCGGCATCATCATCCTGCCGATGGAGGACCCCGTGCGCATCGCGGAGGACACCGTCACGGTCGACCTTCTGTCGGGCGGGCGCCTCGAGGTCGGGCTCGGTACTGGCACGACGCCCGAGACCTTCCTCGCCTTCGGCATCGAAAAGGGCGAGCGCGCCGACGTCTTCGCGCGCAAGCTCGACATGCTGCACCGCGCCTGGAGCGGGGCAGAACTCGGCCATCCGCAGAACCGGCTCTATCCGGCTGCCGACAACCTGCAGGAGCGCACCTGGCACGCCACCTTCTCGGTTGCCGGCGCCGAGCGGATCGGCAAGGCCGGCGCGGGGCTGATGCTCTCGCGCACGCAACCGCGCAGCCCGGAGCGGCCCGACGCAACGCTGCCCGAGATCCAGAATCCGATCGTCGACGCCTATCTCGCCAATCTCCCGTCAGGCATCGCCCCGCGGATCATGGCCTCGCGCTCGCTTTTCGTCGCCGACAGCCGCGTTGAGGCCCTGAGACACGCCGAGCGTGGCCTGAACGCCGTGTTGGAGCGCTTCGTCGCCAGTGGCCACCGGCTCGCCGATCGCAGTCTCGCCGGCCTCATTCGCTCGCTCGACACCCATGTCGGAGCGCCGGATGACGTGATCGCGTCGCTGCAGGCCGATACGGTGCTGCCCCGCGCCACCGACGTGGTCTTCCAGGTCCATTCCGTCGATCCGCCGCATCCGCTCGTGCTGCGCTCCATCGAGCTCACGGCCGAAGCGGTCGCTCCCGCGCTGGGCTGGAAAGAAGCCCCCTCGCAGCAGCCCGTCCGGCTGCGCCCGCTCACTGCGACCGCATGAGGCTTTGACCATGACCGATCACGCTACCGCTGCTGCGGACATCCTCGATACGCTCGCCAAGGTCTCCGGCGGCTCGCATCTCGACGCGCTTCGCCGCGAGCGATCGCAGACGCGCGACAATGTGCAGGCGAGCTATGCCGCCTTGTTCGAGGCCGGCGACAAGGCGAGCGTCACCCTCGACGAGCGACTGGCGGTGGCCGCCTTCGTCGCGCTTCTGCACGAGGATGGGCCGTCATCCGACCATTACCTCGGGCTGCTGCGGGCGCAGCCGGCTGGGGAAGCTCTGGCGAATGCGACGCAGGCGATCGCCGAGCGGGCGCGCACCACCGGCCCCTATGGCGCCTATCCGGCCGGACCTCTCTCGATCGAAGATCTTGCGGGGCCGGAGCTTGCGCTCGAACCCGCCGAGCGGGACGCGCTGGGCGAACGTCTCGCGGCCGCGCTCCTCCATACGCACCGGCTCGTTTTCCATCCGCGCGATGCCCAGGCTCAGCATTTGGCCGCGCTGCAGCAGGTCGGCTGGAGCACGGCCGCGATCGTCACCCTTTCGCAGATCATCGCTTATCTCGCCTTCCAGATCCGCGCGGCCCACGGCCTGCGCGTTCTGGGCGCGGCCGCCTGAACCGAGGAGCATCCCGATGAGCACCGCCGTTCTCGATCACCCCGCGACGGGCGCGCCCACCCGCTTCACGCAGGCTGAACTGGACTGGACCGCCTGGGTCGATCCGGTCCCGGAAGAGGCGCTGACCGAGCGCCAGAAGCAGGGCCTGGTCGACATTGCCCGCGCCAAGAGCCCGTATTTCCGGCTGCTGGCGCATGATCCGGACATCCTCAAGGCGCGGACGCTGGCCGACAAGGACATCTTCTACAACACCAAGGCTGGCCTGCCGCGGGCCGAGCGCGAGCTTGCCGCCGCTGCCGTCTCGCGCAGCAATGGCTGCATCTATTGCGCTTCGGTCCACGCCCGCTTCGCGAGCACCTTCTCGAAGCGCCGCGAGGACGTTCAGCGCCTGCTGGATGACGGTGTCCAGGCCGATCTCGATCCGCTCTGGAACGCCATTGTCGAGGCCTCGGTCGCGCTGACCGCGACGCCGGTCGCTTTCGGTCCCGAGCATGTCCGCAAGCTACGCAGCCTCGGCCTCGACGATCTCGCCATCGCCGACCTGATCCACGCCGCCTCCTTCTTCAACTGGGCGAACCGGCTGATGCTGACCCTGGGTGAGCCACAGACGCGCGACTGAGCCGGCGCATGATGCAGGCTCCTCGGATGGCTTGAGCGCGTGCGGAACGGTGGCGGCTCCGTCGAAAAGGACACAGGCCATCCGGAACGAGAAAACCATCAGCGCGCCATGCCCCAGCGCCTGATGGTGACGCGCTCGATTGCGGCGAAGATCAGGTTCTCGACGACGAGCCCGATCAGGATGACCAGCAGCAGGCCGGCGAAGACCTTGTCRGTGTAGAGCTCGTTGCGGTTCTGGAAGATGTACCAGCCCAGACCGCCGCGGCCGGAGGAGGCACCGAAGACGAGCTCCGCGGCGATCAGGGTGCGCCAGGCGAAGGCCCAACCGATCTTGAGGCCCGACAGGATCGCCGGCAGCGCGGCGGGGACGAGAATGCCGAAGACGTAGCGCAACCCGGTCAGGCCGTAGTTGCGCCCGGCCATGCGCAGCGCCTCCGATACGCCCTGAAAGCCGGCGAAGGTGTTGAGCGCGAGCGGCCACAGCACCGAATGGATCAGCACGAACACCAGGCTGCCCGCACCCAGCCCGAACCAGAGAAGCGCGAGCGGCAGCAGGGCGATCGCCGGCAGCGGGTTGAACATCGCCGTCAGGGTCGAGAGCAGGTCGCGGCCGAGCTGGGTCGAGACCGCGAGCGTCGTCAGCACGAAGGCGAGCACGACGCCAGCCGCATAGCCCTGGGCGAGCACGATCAGCGACAGCCTCGCCCGCTCGACGAGTTCGCCACTGGCCAGCCCCTCCAAAAGGGCTCGCAGCGTGGCGGTGAAGCTCGGCAGCAGCAGATCGTTATCCTGCCAGCGCGCTGCCGCCTCCCAGAGCCCCGCCAGCACGAGCAGGATCAGGAGCCTTCGTAGCCAGCCTTGCCGTACGAGCCGCTCGATCAGCGGGCGTGGACGCTCGACCGCGATGGCGACGAAGGGCGGCAGCGGCCGGTCGAATTCCGGCCGGATCGGTGGGGCGGCGAGCTTCATGACTGAGAGGTGTCGCGGGCGCCGGCGTCCGGTTCAGGCTCGCCTTCGAAGAGCCGGGCATGGAGCCGCCGGACCGCTTGCTGGAAAGACGCGCTGCCGATGCTGCCGAGATCGAATTCATGGCTGTTGAACTCGGCCCGCAGCCGGCCGGGATGGGGCGAGAGCACGGCGATGCGATTGCCGAGGATCAGCGCTTCCTCGATCGAATGCGTGACGAAGAGCAGGGTGAAGCGCGCCTCCTCCCAGAGCCCGAGCAGTTCCTCCTGCATCTTGCGCCGCGTCAGGGCGTCGAGTGCGGCGAAGGGTTCGTCCATCAGCAGGATCCGCGGCTGCATTGCGAGGGCACGCGCGATGGCGACCCGCTGCTTCATGCCTCCCGACAATTCGTGCGGATAGCTGCTCGCGAACTTCGCGAGGCCGACCTTCTCGACATAGTAACGCGCCCGCTCCGTCGCTTCCCGGCGCGACAGGCTGCGCGAGGCGATCAGCGGAAAGGCGACGTTCTGCAACACCGTCTTCCAGGGAGGGAGTTGATCGAACTCCTGGAAGACGACGATGCGGTCCGGGCCCGGGCCGCGGATCGGCGCGCCGGCGAGAGAAATATCGCCCTCGACCGGTGCGATGAAGCCGGCGATCGCCTTGAGCAAGGTGGACTTGCCGCAGCCGGAGGGCCCGAGCAGCACGAAGCGATCGGCCTCGTAGATATCGAAGCCGACCTGATGGGTCGCACGAACGATCCTGTCGTCGCTGCGGTATTCGAGGCTGACATCCGCGACGCGGAGCAGGGGAGGCGGCAGCGGCGCGGCGAGCGTGGATGAGGCCCGCGACACGGCGCAGACGGCCGAACGCTGCGACACAGCGCGCTGCCGCTCATTCTGCGCAGCGACAATCATCGAACGTCAGCTGCCCGCCGCGATCCGTGGATCGGCGAAGAAATAATCGGAGAGCGCCTTCGGCTGGTTCTTGATCGCGCCGACGCGCTGCAGGAACTGGCCGAGTCCGAGCGTATTCTGCGGCTCGACCTTGAAGGTCACCTGCGGGCTCTTGAYGATGTCGAGCACCAGCTTTCGGTCGCCCTTGCCGCCATTGGCCTTGAGATAGATGTCGGCCGCCTGCTCGGGATGGGCGGTGACGAATTTCGCAGCCTCGTCCAGCGCGTCGAGGAAGGCGCGGTAGGTCTTCGGCGCCTCCGCGTAGAACTTCTCGGTGGCGTAGAGCACCGTCGATGAAGCTGGCCCGCCCTGCACGTCGTAGGAATTGAGCACGATGCGGGCCTTCGGGTTCTCGGCCAGTTCCTGCTCCTGGAAGGGCGGGTTGCCGAAATGCCCGGTGATCTCGGTGCCGCCCTTGATGATCGCGGCGGCGGCTTCCGGATGCGGCAGCGCGACGCTGATCTTGTCCAGCTTCGCGAATTCGGTGTCGCCCCAGAGCTTGGCCGAGGCCCATTGCAGGATGCGCGACTGCACGGACACGCCGACTGCCGGCAGAGCGATGCGGTCCTTCTCCGTGAAATCCGCGATCGTCTTCACGTTCGGATTGTTCGTGACGAGATAATAGGGAAAGTTGCCGAGCGACGCGACGCCTTTGACGTTCTGCTTGCCCTTGGTGCGATCCCAGAGCGTGAACAACGGGCCGACGCCGGCCCCGGCGATCTCGATGCTGCCCGACAGCAGGGCATCGTTCACCGCCGCACCGCCGGAAAGCTGCACGAATTCGACCTTGATATCGACGCCGGCCGCCCTGCCGTGCTTCTCGATCAGCTTCTGCTCGGCGGCGACGTCGAGCAGCAGATAGACGACTCCGAACTGCTTGGCGATGCGCAATTGGCCTTCGGCCGCATGCGCGTTCCCCAGGGTCGCCATCGAGATCGCAAGCCCGCCAAGCGCAGCCGTTGCTTGCCTGCGCGTCCATCGGACTGGAGAATTCGCCATCGCGACACCTTCGGGATAGGGGTTACATCGAGTGCGTGAGTCTGTGGTGTCGGTATATTGAGGTCAATCAAACGATATTTCGAATAATGCGAAGTATGGGGATAGATATTCTGGTTTTATAGTTCAGGYCAGATCATAAATCTTTGAGATTGGAATTGCATCTGTCTGCGGTGGTAGCGGCACGCGGCTCCGCGGGAGCGGCAGGCCAGGTCGCTAAAGCTTCGGCACGGCTTCGAGCAGGCGGCGCGTATAGTCGTGTTTCGGAGCGTCGAACACCTCCTCGGCCGCGCCTGTTTCGACGATCACGCCATCCTTCATGACGGCGATGCGATCGCTCATGTGGCGGATCACGCCGAGGTCGTGGGAGATGAAAAGCATCGCCAGCCCAAGCCGGTTCTGGAGCGCGATCAGCAGATCGAGCACCTGCGCCTGTGTGGTGACATCGAGTGCGGAGACGGGCTCGTCGCAGATCAGGAGATCGGGCTCGCTGGCGAGCGCCTGGGCGATCGAGACGCGCTGCCGCTGACCTCCTGACAGCGCGGTCGGCCGCCGGTCGAGGACATCCGAAGGCAGATTGACGAGCTGGATCAACTCCCGCACGCGCGCTGACCGTGCGGCTTTGCCGAGATCGGTGTGCAGGAGCAGCGGCTGCTCGATGATCCGCTCCACGGCATAGCGCGGATCGAAGGAATTCAGCGGGTCCTGAACGATCGTCTGGACATGCCGGCGCAGTGGCCGGCGCTGGCGTTCCGGGAGCTGGCTCCAAGCGTGGCCACGGAAGAGGACCTCGCCTGCGTCGGGGGGGCGCAGCGCGAGCGCGACCTTGCCGATCGTGGTCTTGCCGGAGCCCGATTCCCCGACGATGCCGAGCGTCTCGCCGGGATAGACGTGGAGCGAGACGCCGTTCGCGGCATGGGTCACGCTGCGATCCGGTCTGGTAAAGCGCACCGCGATGTCGCGCAGTGCGAGGATCGGCTGGCTACGCTCGGGCTGCGCCTTGACCGGCCGCGTGCCGGATGTGGACAGCCAGCGGCCCCGCGTCGCCGCGCTCGGCACGGCCGACAGCAGGCGCTGCGTATAGGCATGGCGCGGTTTCCGCAGGACCTCCCGCGCCGGGCCTGTTTCGACCAGCTCGCCGTTCTGCATGACGGCGATCCGGTCGGCGAGCTGGGCTGCGACGGCCAGGTCATGCGTGATCAGCAGGATGCCGTGCCCGGCCTTCGCCAGCGCCTGGAAGACGCTGAGGATCTGCTGCTGGACGGTGACATCGAGCGCCGTGGTCGGCTCGTCGGCGATGAGCAGGCGAGGGCGTGCGGCCAGCGCCGAGGCGATGAGCGCCCGTTGCCGCAGCCCGCCCGACAGTTCGTGGGGGTATTGTGCGGCCCGGACCGCCGGATCGGGGATGCCGACGCGGGCGAGCAGAGTTTCGACCTCCTTGCCGATCTCCGCGCGCGGAACCAGTCCGTGGGTCAGGAGCGGCTCGCCGACTTCACGGCCGATCCTGCGCAAGGGATCGAGCGAGACGAGAGCGTCCTGCAGCACGAAGCCGATCTCTCGCCCCCGGATCTTCGACCATTGCCGCTCCGAGAGCTCGGTCAGCGAGCGGGCCTCGCCATCGTGGCCCGACAGGCGCAACGACCGCGCGCGCAGCTCGGCGCCAGACCCCGCCAGCCCGACGAGCGCGCGGGCGGTCACCGACTTTCCAGAGCCGGATTCGCCGACGATGGCGAGGATTTCGCCGGCGCCGATGGTGAAGGAAATGCCGCGCACGACCTCCCGTGGTCCGAGCCGGCTCGGGAAGGCGATGTGCAGATCCTCGACCTCGAGGATGGCGGGGCGGGCGGCCGGCGCAGCCGAGACCACGTCATGCCGCCCCACGAGCTGGACGTTCATGGCTCGCCTCCCTGTGAGAGCAGGAGCTGCAGGCGCCGCCCGAGGATGGTGATGGCGATGACCGAGATCGCAACGACGGTCGCCGGCAGGAAGCTGATCCAGGGCGCGGTATCCAGGAAGTTGCGCCCATCGGCCAGAAGGGCTCCCCATTCGGCGGCGGGAGGCACGACGCCAAGCCCGATGAAGCTCAGGGCCGAGGCCGACAGCACGGCGTTGCCGACGCCGATCGTGGCCAGGACGACGAGCGGCCGGACGGCATTGGGCACGACATGGCGGGCGATGATTGCTGGCGTGGACTCGCCGAGCGACACGGCATGCTCGACATAGCCGGATTGCCAGACGCGGAGCACCTGCGAGCGTACCAGCCGGGCATAGCCCGCGATGCTGGAAAGCCCGACGGCAAGCAGCGTGTTCGTCGGCCCCCGGCCGAGCACGGCGATGATCAACAGGGCGAGCAGGATTTCGGGGAAGGCGAGCAGGATGTCGATCAGTCGCACGAGCAGGCGCTGCAGGACGGGCGGAGCCAGCCCCGCGGCCGTGCCGAGCAGCACGCCACCGGCGCAGCCGATCAGCGTCGCGCCGATGCCGATGCCCAGGGATTGCGAGGTTCCGTAGATGACGCGCGTGAAGACGTCGCGGCCGAGCTGGTCGGCTCCGAACCAATGGCCTGGGCCGGGTGGCAGCAAGATCACATCGGTATCGACCGCGTCGGGCGCCAGCGCCGTGAACCATTGCGGCATCGCGGCCGCGGCCAGGAGGAGCAGGACGAAGGCGAGCGGGATGATGAGCCCAGGCGCGCGCCATGGATTCCCGGCCCGGTTGCCGTTGCGGACACGCGCGATGACGTCGAGGGCCTGGCTCATCGCGCCGTCCTCCGCAGCCGCGGATCGATCAGCAGGTAGAGCGCATCGACGGCCAGGTTGATCAGCACCGAGACGAGGGCCGACAGCATCACGAGACCCAGCAGCAGCGGCATGTCGCGGGTCTTGATCGCCTGCAGGGTGATCTGGCCGATGCCGGCTCTTCCGAACACGGTTTCCGTGAGGATCGATCCGGCCAGGACGCCGGCGAAGAGCGTGCCGGTCAATGTCGAGACCGCGAGCGCGGCATGGCGCAGGGCGTGGCGCAGGCGCAGCTGCGTCTCGCTGACGCCGCGCGTCCGTACGGTCAGGGCGAAGGGCTGAAGCAGCGCCTCTTCGAGCCCGTCACGGAGGACCTGCCCCAGCAAGGCCGCGAGCGGGAGGCTCAAAGCAATGGCGGGCAGCACGAGCGCGGGGAGGCCCTCGCCACCGATGATCGGGAACCAGCCGAGATAGAAGCTGAAGACCGTCAGGAGCAGGAGCCCGACCCAGTAGACCGGCGTGCTCAGCACGGCGAGCTCCAGCCCGGCGAGGACGGTCCGCAAGCCCTTGCGCCGCCCGGCCGTGGCGAGCGCGTTGACGAAGGCGAGGCTGAGAGCCAGCGCCATCGCCGTGCCGGCGAGCTGGAGCGTAGGCCCGGCCGCCTCGCCGATGACCTCGATGACCGGTTGCCGGTATTGATAGCTGTCGCCGAAATCGCCGAGCAGGGCCTGGCCGATATAGCGCAGATATTGCACGGGCAAAGGCTGGTCGAGACCGAACTGCCGGACGAGCGCCTCGCGCTCGGCGGCGTCGACGATGTTCTCGCCCCCGGTGAGCACCGCGACGGGATCGCCGGGGATCGCCTTGACCGCAACGAAGGTGATCGTGGCCGCGCCCCAAAGCACGGCCACGATCACCCCGAGGCGCCGCAGCCCCGCGGGTAAGACGCTAGCGAGCCAGCCAGGCATCGTAGAGATTCGGCTTCGCATTCGTCGCCCAGCTGATGCCTTGCAGCTTCTTCGAGGCGCCGAGCTGATAGGCGACGACATAGAGCGGCACGGCATAGGCCTSGCCGATGATCTCGGCCTGCGCCTGGCTGTAGAGGCGCTGCCGCTCGTCGCCAGAGGCGCCGATCGCCTTGGTCAGGATCTCGTCGAGGCGCTTCACCCGCGCATTATTGGCGCCGTTCGGCGGGATATAGGCCGAATGGAAGACGGTCCGCAGGATGTCCGGCTCAGCGCGGACATAGTAGAGCGAGACGAGGTCGTAGTCGTTCGCGGCCGTCCGGGCGGTGTAGCCCCCGGCATCGACGGGGTCGAGCTGCAGATCGAAACCCGCCTTCTTGACCGAGAACTGGACCGCCTGGGCCACGGTCAGGTCCGAGGCGCCCCATGCCGCGGCATCGTAGACGAAGCGGACACTCAGGCGTTCGCCGCCCTTCGAGCGGATGCCGTCGCCGTCCTTCGTGGTCCAGCCGGCCTCGTCGAGCAGCTTCGCAGCTTTCTGCGGATCGAAGCCCCAAGTCTTCGCGATTGTCGGATCGTAATACAGCGTGGAGGGGCCGAGGATGTTGTCGGCCGCCTTGAGGCTGCCGAAGAAGGCGGCCTTGACGGCGCCGGGCGCGTCGACGGCGCTCTGGAAGGCCTGACGGACGCGGACGTCTGCGAAGGCGCCCTTGCTCGTGTTCAGGAACAGCGAGCGGTTCACGCCGGGGTTTTCGCGCGTCACCACCTGGAGGCGATTATCGGCCTGGACGGAGCGAAAATTGGCCGGCGGCACCTCGTCGATCGCCTGCACCTGCCCGCTGCTCAGCGCGCCGAGGCGAACCGAGGATTCCGGCAGATAGCGGAACACGATGGCGTCGAGATGGGCCGGGCCTTGATGCGCGGCATAGCCCGGTCCCCAGTTGTAATCGGCGCGCTTGGTCAGCCGGCTGCCGCTGCCCTTGGTGAAGCTTTCGAGCACGAAGGGGCCGGAGCCGACGACGGTGTTCGTGGTACTCTTGGCCTCGCGCAGATAGGTCGGAGACTGAATGCCGAGATAGGGCAGGCTCAGGCCTTGCAGCAGCGGCGCGAAGGATTGCTTGTAGGAGATCACCACCGTCGCGGCGTCTGGCGCCGCGATCTCCGCGACCGGACCGAGCAGGGACTTGGCATAGCTCGATGTCGTCTTGGGATCGAGAATCCGGTCGAAGTTGAACTTGACCGCGGCCGCATCGAGCGGCGTGCCATCGCTGAAGGTCACGCCGCGGCGCAGGTGGAAGGTGTAGACCGTGTTGTCGGCATTCACCTCCCAGCGTTCGGCGAGCCATGGCGTGAACCTGTTGTCCTCCGCCTGACCGACGAGGGAATCGACGAGGTTGCGGGTGATCAGCGCCGTGATCGAATTGCCGGTGACCGACGGGTCGATGATGGCGGTGTCGCTCGCGAGGCCGAAGGTCAGCGTTCCTCCGGCTACGGGCTTCCCGGCCGCCTGGTTGTCGGCGGCGGAGGCGGAATAGCCGGCAGTCAGAAGGGCGATGGCTGTCACGGCCGCACGCAGATGACGTCCGCGAGCCGGGGCAGAGCCGCGATGGTGCGGCAGCCATCCACGGTGAGGTGTGTGGAAATCGGACGGGCTCATGGTCATGCCTTCGGATCAATGAGGGCGTCGGCGCGAGCCAGCGATGGCCGCAACCTGAAGCTCCTTGGGCGTCGGAAAATCGGTGTTCGGTCGCGCTGCGCGACGACCGGCTACTTGTTGCTGCGGCGGCGGGTCTCGCCGGTGCGTGTCCAGTGCAGGAATGCCGACAGGCGTAGCAGGGCGTGAATGACGATGTTGAACGGGATAATCATGGGTCTTCCTCAAGCAAAGGAGCCCACGGCAATGTGCGTGGTGCTTTTAGCATTGGTGACGCGGTGCAAGCTGCTCCAACAAATCCCGCGATCGTCCTGATTTCAGCCATGACGATGTGAGTAATCATTGTTTTCTACACGCCCTCAGTCAATCGAATGTATTTTCAAATACATGCGCCTGGGAGCAAGGATTCGCTTTCGCTGCCGGCCCGAAGGGATAATTCGCCCTTCACGGTCTTGGCAGTGTGCTGGGAACGGCGCTGGGGCCCGGCCGCGTCGCCGATGGTGTCAGCTTCGAACCCTACGACTCGGCGAAGAAGCGATTGGCCGGGCGCGGCAGGCCGAGATGGTCGCGCAGCGTGGTACCGGCATAGTCCGTCCGGAACAGCCCGCGCCGCTGCAATTCCGGCACGACCTTGTCGACGAAATCGTCGAGCCCTTCCGGCAGGTACGGGAACATCACGTTGAAGCCGTCGCTGCCGCGTTCGACGAGCCACTGCTCCATGGCGTCTGCGATGGTCGCGGGCGTACCGACGAAGGCGAGCCCGCCATAGCCGCCGAGGCGCTGGGCGAGCTGGCGCACGGTCAGGTTCTCGTCACGTGCCAGCGCAATGGTGCGCTCGCGCCCGCTCTTGCTGGCATTGGTGTCGGGGATGTCGGGCAGCGGCCCGTCCGGGTCGAAGCCCGAGGCATCATGGCCCAGCGCGATCGACAGCGAGGCGATGGCGCTGTCGTAATGGACGAAGGAATCGAGCAGGGCGCGCTTCTCGCGTGCTTCCTCGACGCTGTCCCCGACGACGACGAGCACGCCGGGAAGGATCTTGAGGTGATCGGGGTCGCGGCCGAACCTCRCCATCCGCCCCTTGAGGTCGGCATAGAAGGCCTGGCCCTCGGCAAGCGTGCGGTGGGCGGCGAAGACGGCCTCCGCCGTCTCGGCTGCGAGCTGGCGACCGGCCTCCGATGCTCCCGCCTGAACGATGACCGGCCAGCCCTGCACGGGCCGGGCGATGTTGAGCGGACCGCGCACCGAGAGATGCTCGCCCTTGTGGTCGAGCACATGCATCTTGTCGGGGTCGAAATAGAGCCCGCTTTCGCGGTCGCGGGTGAAGGCGTCGTCGGCGAAGGAATCCCACAGGCCGGTGACGACATCGTAGAATTCGCGTGCCCGGTCGTAACGCTCGCCATGCTCCTTGTGCTCGGTCAGGCCGAAATTGAGGGCGGCGTCGGGGTTCGAGGTGGTGACGATGTTCCAGCCGGCGCGCCCGCCGCTGATATGGTCGAGCGAGGCGAAGCGCCGGGCGACATGATAGGGCGCATCGAAGGTGGTCGAGGCGGTGGCGACGAGGCCGATGCGCTCGGTCGCGCCGGCCAGGGCCGACAGAAGCGTGAACGGCTCGAACGACGTGACGGTATGGCTGCGCTTCAGGGCCTCGACCGGCATGTTCAGTACGGCCAGGTGGTCGGCCATGAAGAAGGCGTCGAATTTCCCGGCTTCCAGCTTCCGCGCGAACCGCTTGAGATGAGCGAAGYTGAAATTGGCGTCCGGATAGGCGCCGGGATAGCGCCAGGCGCCGGTATGGATGCTGACCGGGCGCATGAAGGCGCCGAGATGGAGCTGTCGGGGCGATGGCATGGGAGGACCTGCTGGCAAGTCTGGGGAAGGTCTTGCTCAGCTAGGGAAGGGCAGGGCCGCGTGCCATGCCCGGCGCCCAGAAAACGATATTCCGCATCGACCGGGTGCCGTTGGAAGAAGGACCGTCTTCGAAACCGGCCTTCGGGAGAAGGCCGCAGCCTGCGGCAGAACCCGGTCCAAAACGCGCGTGAACAAGCGGCCTCAATGCAGCCGGGATAGGGCGCTTGGCCGGACGGCCTGATGCTCTCGCCCGGCGCTCCGCCGCCAGAGGAGCTGGTCGAGCAGACGCAGCCCTTCGGCCCAGCTGCCATGGCCGCTGGCGACATTGATGTGCCCGGCATCGCCGAGGTCGACGAAGGCGGCGTCCCACATGTTGGCGATGATCCGCGCGCGCTCGATCGCCATGTACGGGTCGGTGCGGCTGGCGACCACGATCGCAGGGAACTGGAAGGGCACGTCCGGCAACGGGCCGAACGAGGCGATGCCATGAACTTTCGAAATTCTCAGCTCGGGATCGGCCGGCGCCACCAGCAGGGCGCCGCCGATCGGCAGCGTGCTGCGTCGATCATCGACCCGGCCGATGCGTTCGGTCAATGAAACGGATTGGCAAATTTGGACCGGTTTAGAGGACGGTTGCCTGCCATCTCCCCGCTTCAAGGACGGTTATCTCGCCCGGTTCGAATGTCGCGCGCTTGCAGAAGCGGCTGATCTAGATGCCGGCGCCGTATTGCAGGCTCTCGTCCAGCTTGCCGTAGACGCCGCGCCAGTAGAGCAGGGCGCCTTCGTCCTGCGCGTGCCGGATCGCCTTGATGCGGCCGATCAGGATCGTGTGCGAATGACGCTCGATCGCCTCCTCGGTCTCGCAATCGAGCACGGCAAGGGCGCCGTCGAGCGTCGGTGCACCGGTCGCCAGGCGCGCCCAGTCACCTTCATCGAAGCGTGCTTCGCCCTTGAAGCCGCCGCGCCCGGCGAAGCGATCGGCGATGCTCTGGTGCCGGGCGGCGAGGACGTTGATCGCAAAGTGGCCCGCGGCCTCGATCGTCGGCCAGGCCGAGGCATTGCGGTTGACGCAGACGATGACGGTCGGCGGATCCGCGGAAAGCGCCGTCAGCGAGGTCGCAGTCAGTCCCGCTCGGCGCTGTGCATGGGTCGCGGTGATGACGCTCACGGCACCCGCGACGTTTCTCATCACCGCCTTGAACGCGTCAGCGTGAATATCGCGCACGGCAAGGGAAGACTGTTGATTCATTCGTGACCGCATCCTCATGCGGCTCCGGACGCCGCCGCCGCGTTTTAGGCGGCGGCAGGTTTATTGTCTATATAATTAGTAGATAATTAGATTGCGTAATCCGCATGAAGCGACGCGTGCGCGATCGAGCGCTGAACAAGATCTGCGACCGTCGTGGTGTCGACGATCCCTGCGATGGCATCGCGCACGTCGCTCATCACCGAACGCACCGGGCAGGTGTCGATGTCGCCGCAATCTTCGCAGGCTCGAAAGGCGGAGCGGCTGGCGCAGGCGATCGGTGCGATCGGGCCTTCCAGGGCCCGGATCACGGCGCCGACCTTGATCGATCGCGCCGGTTTGGCCAGGGCATAGCCGCCGCCCGGCCCCTTCTTGCTGCGCAGCATGCCGGCATTGCGCAGATCGAGCAGGATGGCATCGAGGAATTTCTTCGGAATGTTGTTCCGCTGTGCCACGTCGGCGACCTGCGCGGTCTCGCCAGCTTCGAGCCGGGCAAGATGCACGATCGCCTTGAGGCCGTATTTCCCCTTGTTGGTCAGCACCGGCGCTATCCATATGTTGAATGTACAGTTTTCCTATCAAGTTCCAGCATATTATCAATATGATCGTTCTATCCTCGGCGCGGCGCGGAGAAAAACGATCTCGAATACGGCGTGTTGGGAACGGGTGAAGGCCCGTTCCCTTTGAAGCGATCAGGCGCTCCGGGCCAGCGAGGCGGCCGCCGCAACCGGCATGAGGGGAGGCAGCTCCAGGTTCGAGCGGAAATCGTCTCCGACATAGTCGGTGTCGATCAGCCCGCGCCGGCGCAGCTCCGGCAGGAGGCCGTTCAGGAGAAGGTCCTCCTGGTCGGGATTGCCGAGCCCGTGGAGGGTGAGGACGTCCAGCACCCCGGCGCGGAAGCGCTCCTCGATCGCATCGACCAATTGTTCCGGCGTGCCTGCGACGGACCAGTGCCCCGTCTCCTGCGCCTCGATGATCAATTCGCGGAGCGTCAGGCCCTGCTTCGCGTAGCGGCTGAAGATCTCGACGCGCCCGCGACGCCGGTTGGTGCTGGTGACCTCGGGCAGCAGGCTGTCGGGCAAGGGCTTGTCGAGCGGCAGGCCCGAGAGATCGATGTCGCCGCCCAGCATGTCGGCGAGCTTGAGGCGCCCGAGCTCGTAATCGATGCGCTCGTGCTTCTCCTTCAGGCGCCGGGCGACGTCCGCATCGGATTCCCCGATCACCGAATGGAACGAGTTCATCACGAAGGGCAGGTTGTCGCCGCGCCCGAAGCCTTTGGCGCGCCGCCGCAGCTCGGTCACGAAGGCGAGCGCGCCCTCCAGCTTCGGCTGCGACGTGTAGACAACCTCGGCATAGCGGGCGCCCACATTGATGCCGGCTTCAGACTGGCCGGCCTGGAATTGCACGGGACGGCCCTGCGGCAGCGGCGGCACGTTGAGCGGCCCCTGAACGGTGAAGTGCCGGCCGCGATAGTCGATGCGGTGGAACTTGGCCGGGTCGAGAGCAAGCCCGCCGGAGGCCTTGCGCGTCACCGCATCGCTCTCGTTCGCATCATACAGAGCGTTCACGACCTCGATGAATTCGGCGGCGCGGGCATAGCGCTCCTCGGGGCTGAGCAGGTCCAAGCCGAAATTCTCCTCGCCAACCGAGGAGGTGACCGCGTTCCAGGCGGCGCGGCCGCCGCTGGCGTGGTCCAGCGTACCGATCAGGCGCGCCAGATTGTAGGGATGGTGGAACGTCGTCGAGACCGTCGCCACGAGGCCGATATGCGAGGTGACCTGGCTCAGCGCGGCGAGCGCGATCAGCGGATCCTGCACCCCGGCGGTGCCGGCGAGGCCGGCCGGATCGATCTGCAGCAGGTCGGCGGTGAAGAGGCCGGTGATCTTCTCGGCCTCGGCCCTGCGGGCGAATGCGGTGGCGCGCTTCGCCCCGGTGGCCGGATCGGCATCGTTCGATGCCGCGATGACGTTGGAGGCGCCCATCAGGGTCTTGAGGCGGCGGCGGGTGGGTGGCGACATCTCAGCGTCCTTATCCTGATCGTTGATCGACGGAGGGTGGCGATCCGACGCGGTAGCCAGCGCTGCTCAGGGCAGGGCAGGGCGGGCACGGCATCGAGCAGAGCGCGGGTGTAGCTATGCGTGGGGGCGCGAAGACCGTCTCGACCGCGCCGGTCTCCACGACGCGTCCGTCCTTCATCACCAGCACGCGGTCGGTGAGGTGATGGATGACGCCGAGATCGCGGGAGATGAACGGCAGGGCCGTGCCGGAGGCCGCCTGGAGCTCCGCCCAGAAGTGTTCTTCGCGTGATCATGATGTCGAACCCCTTTGGCCGGCTCAGGCGGCCAGCGAGGCGCGAGCCTCGGCCGCGAGAAGCTCGATCGTCCTCAGGCGCCATGCGCCTTCATTCACGGGGCAGTCGACGATGAATTCGTCGATTCCGAATGCCCGGTGCAGCCGCTTGAGCTCGGCATGGATCCCTGCCGGCGTGCCGCGCAGGAGCAGCGAGCTGCGCTCTTCGATGCGGTATTCGCGCGAGCCGGTCTGCCGGATGTATTCGAGGGCCTGCTCGCGGCTTGTGACGTTGACGCCCTGTCCGTTCTCGATATCCACGCGGAAGCGTCGCGTATCGGGCGCGAGGCTGCGGGCCAGATCATCGGTCTCGGCGGTGACGACGCCCAAGGCGAGCAGCGCCGAGGTGCCGCCGGCGGCGCGATAGGCCGACAGGGCTTCACCCATGGCGGCTTCGTCGCCATGGATATGGCCGGGATAGACGAACCCCCAGCCGAGACCGGCGGCGAGCCGCGCGCTCTCGATGCTGGCGCCGAGCAGGAAGCGGTCCGGGGGCTGCGCCGGCGCCGGGAAGGCCGCGAGCCGATTGCCGGCGTCGCTGCCGTCATGGTGCTCGCGCAGGAAGCCGTCGAGCTCCACGAGCTGCGTGTCGAAGCTCGGCTTGCGGGCGGGATCATAGGCTCCCTGCAGGGCATGGGTCGACAGCGGCATCCCGCCCGGTGCCTTGCCGATGCCGATATCCACGCGCCCCGGCGCGAGTGCCGCCAGCAGGTTGAAGTTCTCGGCGACTTTATAGGCGCTGTAGTGCTGGAGCATCACGCCGCCGGAGCCGATTCTGATGCGGCTGGTGTGCGCCAGCAGGAAGCTGATCAGCACCTCGGGCGACGAGCTCGCCAGCTTCGCCGCGTTGTGGTGCTCCGCGACCCAGAACCGCGCGAAACCGAGCTCTTCCGCCGCTTTTGCCAGCGAGAGCGTCCGCGCGAGCGCGTCGGCGGCGGCCTCGTTCGCCTGCAGGGGGCTCTTGTCGAGGAAGCTCAGTCGATAGGGCATTCGGTCTCGCCAGGCATTGACAGAGAATGTTGTTCGAATAGTCTATAGAATTAATAGAATGCTTGATCAAGCGGTCGCGGGCAAGCCAAGCCGCTGCGATTTCGGAGAATGTTATGGCTGACGTCTTTGTGCGGTCTTCGCCTCTCGACCCGGCGGCGGAGCCGCTGCTTGAGGGGCTGATCTCGGAATATGACGGGCGCTACGGCGCGGCGAGCCGCCCCGGCGGGGCCCGCTCCGAGATCATGCGCTATCCGGCTGAAGCGTTTACGCCGCCGCTCGGCATCTTCCTGCTCTTGCAGCGCGACAGGGAGACGATCGCGGGCGGGGCATTCATGAGCCACGACGATGAGACGGCGGAGTTCAAGCGCATCTGGACGCGCCCGGATCTGCGCCGACAGGGGCTTGCCCGGCAAATCGTGCTTGCACTCGAAGAGGCGGCGGCCGAGTTGGGCTATACCCGGGCTTATCTGACCACCGGTTTCCGCCAGCCCGAAGCGTCGGCCTTGTACCTCGCCCTGGGCTATCGGCCGCTCTTCGACACGAGCGTCGATCCCACCCTCTACCGCTCCTTGCCGTTCGAGAAACATATCGGGGCAAAGGCGGGGCAGGTCGGCACCTATCCGGTCTTCGCGCCGGCTGCGTCACTGGAGGACGCCACCAAGCGCGTCGCCGCGATCAAGGCCGAGCAGGAGGGGAAGGTCTCCGCCCGGCTGGCGAGTTATCTGGCCTCGGCCGCCTGAGCACTGACCCGATCGGATCGAACGATGACGCAGAAATCGACTTTCCTAGTAGGCTTTGGGCTGCATGCCGGTTCCCATGGAGACGATCCCGACTGGCGCGGCTTCTGGAGTGGCCTGATCGGCCGGCTCGACGGCGCGGCCGAATTCCTGACCCTGGAAGATCGCTTCGCTGATCCCGGCCGGGACGGGCTCGACGCGATCCTTCTGGCCAATTGGCTCGCGCCGCGCAGCCGCGACATCGGCATCATCGCCGGCGCGCCCCTCAACGTCCTCGAGCCCTTCCATGTCTCGACCGCCATCGCCACCCTGGACTATGTCAGCGGGGGCAGGGCTGGCCTCCTGGCCCAGCGCCTCGACCAGCAGCGGAGCCTTGACGCCGGCCGTGCCATCGGCGCGCTGAAGGGCTTTCCGGCGGTCGATCCGCCGTCTCTCGACCGCGACGCGCTCGCTGCGGCCGAGGTGGTGAGGCGGCTCTGGGACAGTTGGGAGGATGATGCGGTCATCCGCGACGTCGTGAGCCAGCGCTATGTCGACGGCGAGAAACTTCACTATATCGACTTCCAGGGCGCCGATTTCCGCGTGCTGGGGCCCTCCATCACGCCAAGACCTCCTCAGGGCCAGCCTTTGGTCGCGACCAGCTGGACGGCGGAAGCGGATCTGGCGCTCGCCCGCGCTGCCGACGTGGTTTTCGTGCCGGCCGCGAGCGACCTTGCCGGAATAGTGGCGAAGCTGGAGGGCGATGGCCCAGGCACGGGGCCGAAGGTCATCGCCGATCTGCACGTGAAGCCCGATGTGGCTGATGTCGCCGACCTGATCGCTGCCGCCAAGACCTCCGAGACTCAGGGAGCCCACGGCGTCCGCCTGATCTTGACCGACCCGCACCGGCAGATCGCGCCTGTTGTCGACGCGCTTGTGCCTGCTCTTCGCGCCGCGGGGCTCGTCGCACAGCCCTCGGGTGGAGATCTGCGCAGCCGCTTCGGCCTGCCCGCCGCCCGCAATCGCTACGCCGCGGCCGCCTGAGCTCGGAGGAATATCATGTCCAAGAAGCAGATCATCCTCGGGGCGCAGTTTCCGGGCGTGAACAATTTCACGGTCTGGAGCGATCCGGCCGCCGGCAGCCAGATCGCATTCCCGTCCTTCCGGCACTTCGCCGAGACCGTCGAACGCGGCAAGTTCGACTTCATCTTCCTGGCCGAAGGCTTGAGGGTCCGGGAGCAGAAGGGACGCTTCCACGAGCTGGATGTCGTCGGCCGCCCGAACACTCTGGCTATCCTCACGGCATTGGCTTCGATCACCAACCATGTTGGTTTGATCGGGACGCTGACGACGACGTTCAACGAGCCTTACCCGCTGGCACGCCAGCTCGCGACGCTCGATATCCTGTCCGGCGGGCGGGCCGGCTGGAACGTGGTGACGTCGCCCGGTGCCTTCACCGCAGCCAATTTCCGCCGCGGCGATCATCTGCCGTTCCGCGAACGCTACGAGCGCGCGCGGGACTTCCTCGAAACCGCGCGCTCGATCTGGCAGGGCGGCGATTTCCATGTCCGCTCTCCCTATTTCGACATCGCAGGCCGCACCGGTGCCGGCCCACTGCCGCAAGGGGCTCCCGTCATCGCGCAGGCCGGCGATTCCGACGAGGGCAGGGAACTCGCCGCCAGCCATGCCGACCTGATCTATTCGCGGCATGGGACCCTTGAGGAGGGACAGGCCTTCTATGCCGACGTGAAGCAGCGTCTTGCTAAATACGGCCGCAGCCGTGATGCCCTGAAAATCCTTCCGGGAGCCAATTTCGTTCTGGGCGAGACGCTTGAAGACGCGCTGGAAAAGCAGAGGGCCATCCGCCTGCAGCAGGTCAGCCCGAAGAACGCCATCGTCTTTCTCGAGCAGGTCTGGAACCGCGATCTCACGGCCTACGACCCGGACGGCCCGCTGCCGGAGGTCGATCCCGATGTCGCCGTCGAGCAGCTCGCCCAGGGGCGCGCCGCCCGCTACGACAACCGCCTGGAAACCGCGCGCGCCTGGCGCGAACTGGCTGAGCGCGAAAAGCTCAGCATCCGCGAGCTCATCATCAAGGTGACCGGACGCAAGCAGTTCGTCGGGACGCCCGCACAGGTCGCCGAGGAGATCGATCGCTATGTCCAGGCGGATGCGGCGGACGGTTTCGTCTTCGCGCCGCATCTCACGCCCGGCGGCTTCGACGAGTTCGTCGAGAAGGTCATCCCGATCCTGCAGGAGCGCAAGGTCTTCCGGCAGGACTATGCCGCGCCCACCCTGCGTGGAAACCTCGCTCTTCCCGAGGCCTGGCAGCCGGTCGCCAAGGCCGTATAGGCGGCTTCCAATTCAGTGCCGGCGCCGCCTGGTGCTCAGCTCGCGAAAGCCTTGAGCCGCGGAATGCCGAGGCCAAAGCGCTCGCGCAGGGTGGTCTCGGCATAGCTCCGGCGGAACAGGCCACGATCCTGGAGGACGGGGATCACGCGGTCGACGAAATCGTCGAGCCCGTCCGGCATCGAGGCGGGGATCAGGTTGAAGCCGTCGGCCGCGCCTTGCTCAAACCAATGTTGCAGATCGTCGGCGATCGTCTCCGGCGAGCCGATGATGATGCGGTGGCCATGGGAAGCGATGGCGAGTGCGGCAAGCTCGCCCAGCGTGTAGTTCTCGGCGCGCGCCTTGTTCAGAAGGCGCGATAGGCGAGCGAATCCTCGATCGTGTCCTGTGCGGTGAAGGCGAGATCGGCCTGCGTCGCGGCAAGCCCGATGCCGTCGCGCGAGGAGCCTGCCTGCACGATCACGGGATGGCCCTGCGGCGGCCGGGAGACGTTGAGCGGACCCCGGACGGAGAAATGCTCGCCCTTGTGGTCGAGCAGGCGAACACGGTCCGTATCGAGGAATCTGCCGGATCGCTTGTCCATGACGAGTGCGTCGTCGGCCCAGCTATCCCACAAGCCGCGCACGACCCGGACGAACTCGTCGGCGCGGGCATAGCGAGCGGCATGATCGGGCAGGGCGCTCAGGCTGAAATTTTCCGCAGCGCGGTCGGATTGCGTGGTGACCACGTTCCAGCCCGCCCGGCCACGGCTGATATGGTCGAGCGAGGCCAGGGCACGCGCGACATTGTACGGCTCGGAGAAGCTGGTCGAGATCGTGCCGACGAGCCCGATCTTCGAGGTCGCGACCGCCAGCGCCGAGAGCAGCGTCACCGGCTCGAGCCCGCCGGCCTTGCCCTGCGCGCCGGGCTCTGGGCCGGCGAGGTTGTCGGCCATGAAGAACATGTCGAACAGCCCTTCCTCGGCCTTTCGCGCGATGCGGATGACCCAGTCGATATCTTCCGGATGACCTTGCGCGGCCTCCTGCCGCCAGGCGGCGGGGTGGCGGCCGAGTGGTTGGTGGAACAGCCCGAGATGGATTGTCCGGGACTTCTGCGTCTGTGAAACGGCCGACATCGGGTCTGTCCTGAAGGGGGTTGGATCGCGGGCGTGAARAGCTTACGCCAGTCGCGGATCGAGGTGGTCGCGCAGCCAGTCACCGAGCAGGATGACGCCGAGCACGGTCAGCGTGATCGCGATGCCGGGGAAGGTCGCGACCCACCAGCTTGTGGCGAGGTATTGCCGGCCTTCGCTGAGCATCTGGCCCCATGAAATCTCCGGCGGCTGGATACCGAAGCCGAGGAAGCTCAGCGAGGATTCGGCGAGGATGACGGTGCCGACATTCAGGGTGGACACCACGACGAAGGAGGAGAGGATGTTCGGCAGGATATGCCGCAGGATGAGACCGAGCGGGCTTGCGCCGCTGGCTCGCGCAGCCGCGACATAGTCCATCTCCCTGATGCCGAGCACGTCGGCCCGCACGATCCGGGCGCAGCCGACCCAGTTGGTCGCAGCGATGACGACGACGAGCGGCAGCAGGCCGGAGCCGGCGACGAGGGCGACGACCAGCATGAACAGCATGGTCGGGATCGCCAGCATGGCGTCGATCACGCGCATGATCAGCAGGTCGACCCGGCCTCCCGCCATGCCGGCGAGCAGGCCGAGCGCCAGCCCGATCAGGCTGGACAGGGCGACGGCCGCAAGGCCGACCGAGAGCGATGTCCGCGCCCCGAAGATGATGCGGCTCAGCAGATCGCGCCCCTGGCTGTCGGTCCCGAGCAAGTAGCGCGGGTTTCCACCCTCCAGCCAGGCGGGCGGCAGCAGCTTCAGCGACAGGTTGCGCCGGAGCGGGTCGAGCGGTGCGAGATGCTCCGCCCCCAGCGCGGTGACGACGATCAGCGCCACGATGACGATGCCGGCGAGGCCCGCCTTGTTGCGCAGGAGAGATGGCAGCAAACGGCGCCGCTGCGGCGGAGGGCTGCTGATGAGCGAGATCTCGGTCATGCGGTGCTGCTGGGCTATCGGGCCAGGCGCGGATCGATCAGCCGGTAGAGGGCGTCGGTCGCGAGGTTGATCGTCAGGGCCATGATGGTGATGACGAAGACCGCGATCTGGATGACCGCCATGTCCTTCGTATAGATCGCCTGCACCACGAGCTGGCCGAGGCCCGGCCAGGAGAACACGGTCTCGGTGACGAGCGCGCCGCCGAGCAGCGCGATGGCATGCAGGGAGGTCATCGTCACCGCCGGGATCAGGGCGTTTCTCAGGCCGTGACGCAGCACGACGCGCGTCTCGGGCAAGCCCTTGGCGCGGGCGGTGCGGACATAGTCCTGCCCCATGACTTCGAGCAGGCTGGAGCGGATGAGCTTGGTCAGTTCCGCGGCGAAGCCGGTACCCAGCGTGATCGCCGGCAGGATGAGATGGGAGAAGCCGCTGCTGCCCGAGACGGGAACCAGCCGCAGCCACACGCCGAAGACCAGGATCAGCATGATCCCGACCCAGAAATTCGGCATGGCCTTGCCSAGSAYSGTCACSGCSGARATCGCGAAATCCGGCAKGCTGTTGCGCYTSAGCGCRGCGAAGATGCCGGTCGGCAGSGCGATSAGGATCGCGACGACGAGGCCGCCSGCCGTSAGCKKSAGSGTTGCCGGAATSCGTTCGAGCACGACCGGCAGSGCATCSGTSCCGTAGCGATAGGASACGCCGAAATCCCCGGTCAGGATATTGCCCATRTAGCGSAGRTAYTGGACRTACCAGGGCYGATCGAGCCCCCAYGCCGCGACGAGCGCGAGCCTATCCTCCTCGCTCGCATCCTCCGGGATCAGCAGGGCGGACGGGTCCCCCGTCAGGTAGACCAGGACGAAGACGATCACCGAGACGATGTAGAGAACCGGCAGGAACTGCAGCAGCGCGCGCAGGGGAGAGCGACCGTTCATGGACGTGAGACGTCCTCGGCCGCGATCATCTCGTCGAAGCGCCCGTTATAAACGACGCGGTCGCTGACGCCGTAGATCGATTGCGGGAAGAGCAGGCCGATGCGCACGCGTTGGTCGGCGACGATCTCCTGGCCCTTCTGCGAGATCGCGATGCGCTCGGCCTCGCTCTTCGCCTGGCGGACGGAAGCAGCAAGCGCGTCGAAGGCCGGGTCCGACCACTCGTAGTGACGCTTGAAATTGTCGACGAACAGGGTCGAGGCGTCCGTGTAGGAACCCATGCCCCAGAGATAGAGCTCGCCRAAACCGTCSCCGACSASCTTGTTRTTGTAGACGGTCCAGTCGAGCACCTCGACCTGCGCGCGGAAGCCGRCATCCTCSAGRTAGCCGGCSACSGCCTCGACGATCTCGCGATCCTTCACATAGCGGCCGCTCGGCGTGCTGATCTTGAGCGCGGGCCGCTTGCTGTCGCTGAAGCCGGCCTCGCGCAGCAGGGCCTTTGCCCGCTCGGGGTCGAAGCGGATCGCGCGACTGAGCTCTGGCGCGAAGCCGGGGATCGCCGGCGGGAAGAAGCCGCGCGTCGGCGCGCCATGCCCTTCCAGAACCTGCTTCACGATCGCGTCGCGGTCGATGGCGAGGTCGATCGCCTCGCGAATCCGCGGATCGCCGGTGACGCGGTCCTTGCCGGTGCGGACATGCAGGGCAAGGTTGCGCGCGATGTCGAAGGTGATGGCGCGCGTACCCTTGTTGTCGTTCAGGCGCGCGATGTCCTCCGGCGGGATGTTGACGGCGATGTCGACGCCGCCGGTCAGGAGCTCGGCGACGCGCGTCGTCGTCTCGGGGATCGAGCGGATGACGACGTCGTCCCATTTCGGCGTGCCGCCCCACCAGCGCGGATTCTTCGCCAGGACGAGACGATCAGACTTGACCCAGCGCTTGAAGACATAGGGGCCAGTGCCGACCGGTTGCTTGAAGAACTCTTCGCGACCGCCGGCTTTCTCGAACGCCGCCTTGGGCAGGATGCCGGCTCCGTTGCCGAYGAAGGCATGGAGCAGCAGCGTGTCCGGCCCATCGGTTTCGATCTTGAGCGTGGTCTCGTCCGGTGCCTCGACCGTCTTGATGCGGCGGAACTTGGCCGAGCTGATCAGCTTCCTGTCCTGCTGGGACCGCTCGATCGTGAATTTGACATCCTGCGCCGTGAACTTGTCGCCGTTGTGCCAGTAGACGTCGTCGCGCAGCTTGAACGTCCAGTGGATGTTGTCGTCGCTGCTCCAGGACACCGCAAGGCGCGGCGTGAAGCGCAGCTGACCCTGGCTGAAATCCTTGTTGACCAGATAGTCGTAGATGTTCACCAGCGCCGATTCGGTGCTGTTGTTTCCATGGTTTGCCGGGTCGAGCGACAGGATATCGTTGCCCTGCGCGATGGTCAGCGTTTCAGCAGAGGATGCCTGAAGGCCGGAGAAGCTCAATGCAGCCGCAATAGCCAAAGCGGGCCAACGCAGYAGGCCGGAAATACCCATGAAAGGAGCGCCCTATCTGTCGAATATCAGGATTGGCGCCAAATTATCGCGGGCAAGATGGAAAAGGCCTTCAAATACTCCGTCTTTTGGATGTGGACGCCCTTTCCGAGGACGGCGTGAGAGTAATTTTTGCTCCGGGGCATAGCCATAGCCAGCCGACGCCAACCGACAATCCGGGTTTCCGGCTAGCTGCCGTAGACCCGGACATAATCGACCCTTAGCCGCGCCTCACGGTCCTCCGGCCTGAGCGGTTGCGGAAAGGGCACGTCGGACCGCAAGGCGAGCGTGATCAGGGGCCAGAAGACGTCGTTCTGGACATCGAGTTCGCCGGCGCGGCCGATGCGCCAGTCGATCGCGCGGCCGGTCTTCGGATCGCGGATCGGCCTGCGCTCGAAATAGAGCACRCAGCGATCGCCCTCGATCAGCCCGCCATAACGGAAATAGCCGCTGGTCAGGTCGACCTCCGTGGGAACGCCGATACCTTCGTGACGCTCGCCCGGTTGCCCCCATTCGTGCAGATATGCGCCGTAGAGACGATGCTCCCAGCCCTTSTGCTCGACRATGTCGAKYTCGAYGCTSGTYTTSGGAAACAGGATGCTGCGGCCRTTCATCAKCCAGAAGGCAGGGAAGCTGAGCGGATGGGCCGGGAACCGCATCCGCGCCTCGAAATAGCCGTTGCGCCAGCCTCTCAGGATCGTGCCGTCCCGGCGCGCAGTCTGGAGATTGCCGGAGATCCACTGAAACTCCGGGAGCCCATTGCCGTAATAGGCGGGCACGTTCATCTGCCGGCCGAGATAGCGGGCCGATATCTCGAGGGCGTGACCGCCCGAGGCCAGCGGGTCAGCGACGATGGCGTAGGGGTCGAAGCCCTCTTCGCCGCCACGGCGGCTGAAGGCCGCGCGGCCGTAGAAGCCGGGCTCATGGGTCGTCGCCTTCGGACCGGCCTGCCAGATCGCCGGATCGATCGTCGCGAAGGATTCGTCGAAGACGAGGCTGCGGCCGAGCGTCGGGTCTCCCGCATCCTGCTGTGCCCTCGTCGATGTCGGGCGCGCGCTCGCCGCTGTCGCGAAGGCCGCTGCCGCGCGCAGCAGCGCCCGGCGGGATGGCGTGATCGGCATCGCTCATCTCCATTTGGTGGTAGGGACTGCGACGTGTTCACCCCGTATGGGGCAGAACCGATCCGACCTTGCGGCCCAGCTGCAGGGCCGCCTCGTCGTAGAGGTCGAGCGTCTCGCGGGCGACGCGCGCGATCCTGAGATGGTCGACACGGTACTGGCTCCGCCGCCGCCAATGGCTGATCGCATCGGGCTCCGCGAGCAATCCGGACAAAGCGGCGGCAAGCGCATCGGGGTCGCGGGGGGGAACGAGCACGCCGGCCTCGCCGCCTTCGAGCAGTTCGGGAATGCCGTCGACACGGGTCGCGACGACGGCGCAGCCCGCCTCCCGCGCCTCCGGCAGGACGAGCGGCGCAGGGTCGGCATGGGAGGGCAGCACGAAGATGTCGGCGCCGCGCATCCAGGGAAAGGGGTCGGCCTTGCTGCCTTCGAAGCGCACGGCCTCACGGCATGACAGGCCGGCGACCATCTCGCGATACGTCTGGGCGAAAGGCCCGTCGCCGACGATGTGCAGGCGCGCCTGCGGGTGCTGGCGGTGAACCAGATCAAAGGCGGTGAAGAGATCGACCAAGCCCTTGCGGGGATGCAGGCCGCCGACGAACAGAAGGCTCGGTGACGCCAGCGCCACCGGCGTGGTCTCACGGTTCGCGAAGCGGGCCGAACCGATGGTGCCGTTGAGGATGACGCGGAGCTTGCGGGCCGGGACGCCGCGCCGGCGCATCGAGGCGCCGACCGCGGTGCTGACCGCGATGACCCGCGTGCCGAGGCCCATCAGAATGGCGCTCTTCTCGAACTCGTTGTGAACCGTCGTGACCAGCGGGATGCCGGCGAGTTTGCACACCGGCCAAGCCAGCACCGCGCTCGTCATCATATGGGCGTGGAGGACGTCGGCGCCAAAGCTGCCGACCACCTGGCGCAGCGCCCAAGCCGACCCCAGGAGCGTCGTGGCCTTGCGGCGATGGTCGATCCTGAAGAGTTTGACGCCGTTGCCGACGAGCAACCGATCGAAATCGCCGCCTCCGCTGGCGACGGCGACGACATGGCCGAGCCGGCTCTGCTCGCAGGCCAGATCGACGGCGGCGTGGACATGGCCGTTCGACTGCGTCGTGTGATTCAGCAGGTGCAGAATACGCATGGGCCCATCATGATGCTCGGACCGCCAACTCGCCTGCGCTCGCGCCTCTACGCCGCTGGGCGCAACCTGTCTTGCATTTACCGTGCCGGAATCGAGGCGGCGTCACGCAGGGCCGCTTCGGCCTCGATCGTCGAGACCCGCGCCGTCGGCTGGTAGTTGAAACCGCCCTGGCGCCCGAAGGATTCGATGCCGAAGGCCTTCAGCGCCTTGACCGCTTCGGCGGCGCTCTCTTCGGCGCCGTTGCGATAGATCGGATAGGCGTTGTCGAGGAACTGGCTGCCTTCGAGCCTGAGATCGCCGCGGAAGAGCCCATTCGCCGCGACATGGGCCCGAAAGTCCGCCTCGCCCCGGGCGATCGACTTGTCGACATGGTTGGCGATCACCTCGACGCCGAAATATTCGCGTCCTTGCGCGCGACCATAGAAATCGGAATACATCGTCAGGCGCTTCCAGGCCCCGTCATAGGAGAAATTGTAGATGATCTCCTCGTCGAAGCCCCGTTTGCCGTCGAAGCTGAAATAGAGCGCCAGCAGCGTGATCGTCTCCAGCTCCTGCGAGACCGGCAGGTTGCAGAGCGCCTGCAAGCGCGGGATCGGAATGGTCGAGACGATGCGGTCGGCGACGATCGCCCGTCCCTCGCGAAAGAGGACGAAGCGATTGCCGAGTTTCTCGATCCGGTCGATCTTTGCGCCCAGGAGGAAGCTGGCGGCCCGCGCGCTGAGCGATGCGGCTGCGGCGGCATAGAGCGTGGCGAAGCCTTCGCGCGGCCGCGCCAATTGGCGGTTGGTCGGGGCTGCCGGCTTCGTCCGGCGCAGGCGGCCGAGGATGGTGCGCAGCGAGGCGTGCTCGCTGATCCATTGCATCCGCTTGCGGGCCAGTTCGATGCTGATCCGGTCGGAAGCGATGCCGTAGAACCGGGTCATGTAGGCATCGAGGCCCGAGCGCTGCAGCAGCCTGGCCCCGATCCAGTGGCGGGCAAATTCGCGGGCGTTGCGCATGCGCCGCTTGAACAGGCGGGCATAGGCGGCCGATGCCAGGATCCGGGCGGTCTCCACCGGCCCGGCGCGCAGGATGTCGTCCTTCACCGAGATCGGGTAGGCGGTGATCAGCCCTTGCGGGTTCAGCCTCGCCCAGCGCGGCCGGATCGGCACGTAGAGCGGCAGCAGCTCCGGGAAATGCTGCAGAAGCGGCGAGTCGTCCTGGAAGATCAGGCTGCCGATGTCGAAGGTGTAGTCGCCGGACGACCAGTCGATATGGTTCCCCCCGAGATGCGCGTATTCGTCGATGACGACGATCCGCCTGCAGCCCTGCTCGGCCAGCACCGAGGCCGAGACGAGACCGGATACGCCCGCGCCGAGGACGATCGCATCGCAATGCTGGGCGGCCATGCTGACGGCATCGTCGATCCGCTGGACCGTCTCTTCCATCCCGAACCTCATCGACCGGACATGAAACGAGGCTAGTCCCCGGCAAGATCAGCTGAAAGCAAGACTCGTCATCACAGCCATTCTTTTCCTGCTCATTCGCGCGGCGATTGCGATTCGAATGAGCAAACCGGCGGAAGATTCGACGGAACGCCCGGCCAGGACTGGCACGGTCCCTGCTTTCATCTGCGTAAGGCATGCGTTGGCGCATGCCGCCGTCGTTGTAACGGCGATCCCGACCTTTGCGTCTGAGCACGGAGCGTATGATGCCGGGCTGGCCACATCCGAACGAGGCGGCGCTGCTGGACGGGGTCGAGCTGGTCTCGACCGACCTGTTCGACACCTTGCTGCTGCGCACCCTCCGCTCCGAGCGGGCCCGCATCATCGCCGGCGAGCGCCGCTTCGCCCGCAAGCTGGCCGAACAGGGCCTGCAGCTCGCGGAGGGCGCACTGGTCGAGGCGCGCCTGGAGGCGCAGCGCCTCGCCTATCGGGCGCTCGACATGGCCATGCAGGACGGCGAAGTCGCACTGCGAGACGTCATCCGACGCCAGCTCGTCATGCTCGGACTGCCAGGGCCCCGGGTGGAGACACTCTGCGAGACGCGTCTCGCGATCGAGCGCGCGGTCGAAAAGGAATCGCTGCGGCCGAACCATGAGCTCGCGGCGCTGCTGCGCCGCTGCCGCGGCGAAGGCCGGCGCGTCGTCGCGATCAGCGACATAGGACTGCCGACCACGACGCTCGATGCGCTGGTCACGCATCTCCACGGCCCCGGCCTGCTCGACAGGATCTATTCCAGTGCCGATCTCGGCCTGACCAAACGGCGCGGCGATCTCTTTCATGCGGTCCTCGCCGCGGAAGGGATCGATGCCCGTCAAGCCCTGCATGTCGGCGACGACCGGCTCGCCGACCACATCATCCCGTCGGAACTCGGCCTGCGCACGCTCCATCTCCCACGCCCCAGGCTGCGCCGCCGCCTGTCCCGCCTGCACGGCGCCGCGAGCGAGCTTGGCCGCCTCCTCAGCCGAAGCCGGGCGCGTGGACGCATGCCGGCGGAACAGGCCAAAGATCCCCAAGGCTTCGGGCGCGAGGTGCTCGGGCCGATCGTGGCCGAGTTCTGCCTGGCGATCTGGCTTTACGCCGACGAAGCGGGCAAGCGCGGCGACACGGCCCTGCTGTTCTGCGCGCGCGGAGGCCTGGGCATCCGGGCGGCGTTCGAGCGTCTCGCCGAACGCCTGAACCTGCCGCTTGCGGTGCCGCGCGAGAACCTGATGGTGTCGCGGCTGGTCGCGGCCAGGACCGCCATCATGGCCCGCAGCGGAGCGGCACTCGACGAGCTTGGCCGCGAATTCCCCGGCAGCAGCTTCTCCGACGTCGCAGCCACCCTGGGCGGCAGGCGCTACGACCTGCCCCAGCCATGGAACGAGCCGTTCGCGCCCGATCGCTTCTTCGCCATGCTCCAGCGGCCGGCGGGCGAAGACATCCTTGCCGACATCGAGCGGCAGAACACACTCTTCCGGCGCCATCTTTCCGTTGCCAGCGCCGGCGCGGGGCGGATCGTCCTGTGCGATACGGGGCTCTACGGCAGCACGCAGCGCCTGCTCGCCGCCGGCCTGCCCGATCTGAGCTTCGAGACCATCCAGCTGGCGCGCTGCAACTACAAGGGCTTCAGCGAGGACCACTTCCCGCGCGTCGTCGGCCTCGCCGTCGAACGCAACCGCTACAGCCCCCTCGCGATCCGCTCGACGGTGCTGCGCTATTGGCAGCTGATCGAAAGCCTGTTCGAGCCGGCGATCCCCTCGGTGCGCTCCTTCAAGGAAGACGAGAACGGCAAGGTCTCCTGCAATGCCGGCGACATCGCCTTCGGCGCCGTCGACCCCAGCATCGGCAACCCGCTGCTGGCCGGTGCGCTCGCTTACATCGACGACGTCGCCAGCGGAGCGGCGATCATGGCCGATGTGGCCCGTGCCTGGCCACGGCTGAGGCAGGCCGTCACCCGCCCGGTCGAGGCCGATCTGTCAGCGCTGGCGATCGGCCGGCGCTCCATCGATTTCGGTCGGCCCGACATCGTCGGGGACGCCGAGGCATTGTCCGGCAGCGCGCTGTCCCGCCTCGCGTCGATCCGCAGCCAGCTCTGGCGGGAAGGCGCGATCGCGCGCGCCTTCCCCCACGCGCGCCTGCCGCTGCTCACGGCGCTCGAGGCCGCCTACGCCCTGCGTGGGCTCTCAGCCGGTTTCCGTCGCTGATGCGCGGCGATGTGGCCCAGGCGATGAGGGCTGCGACCGCGCGAGCCTCGCGCCCGCACGCGCCGACGGATCGCAGGGACGGATTGCCATGCTGGCGATGAAAGCCCTCCAGGGCGCCGGCTGGCTGGTCGCCTCGCGCTTCCTCGGCCGGTTCATCGATTTCTTCACGCTGCTGATCATGGCGCGGATGCTGACGCCGGCCGATTTCGGCCTGACGGCGCTCGCCATGTCCTGCGTCGCGATCGTCGACATGGTGCTCGAGATCCCGGTGACGCAGGCGCTGGTCCGCCTGCCGCAGGTCGACAAGACCCATCTCGATACCGGCTTCACTCTCGGCGCCCTGCGCGGTCTCGCAATCGGGCTGTTGCTGCTCGCCGTCGCCTGGCCGTTCTCCTGGCTCAATGGCGACCCGCAGCTCGTGCCGGTGATCCTCGCACTCGCCTTCGCGCCGATCGCGCGCGGCCTCGCCAGCCCCGGCCTCGTCCTGTTCATCCGCGAGCTCGGCTTCCTGCGCAATTTCCTGCTGGAGACCGGCGGCAAGCTCGCGGCCTTCTGCCTGGCCATCGCGACCCTGCTGCTCGGCGGCGGCTACTGGGCACTCGTCGTCAATTTCGTCGCCGCTCCGATCTTCGGCTGCGCCATCTCCTATCGTCTCGCCCCCTACCGTCCGGCTCTGTCGCTGGCCCGCCTGCCGGATTTCGCCGGCTTCGTCGGCTGGTTCACCTGCGCGCAGCTGGTCTCGGCGGTGAACTGGCAGTTCGATCGCATCCTGCTCGGGCTCGGCGGCAGCAAGGAGGTGCTCGGGCGCTATGCGGTCGCGGCCGATCTTTCGGTGATGCCGACCCAAAGCCTGATCGGGCCGGCGCTGCAGCCGATCATGGCCGCCTTCGCCCGGATAAAGGAAGAGGATCAGCGGCTGCGGCTCGCTTTCCTCAAGGCGGCGCGCTTCAGCATGCTGGTTTCGGTGCCGTGCAGCCTGGGGATCGCCCTGACCTCGGACCTGATCGTCGAGGTTCTGCTCGGCCCGAAATGGCATGGCGCCGACTGGCTGCTCAGCCTGCTCTCGCTCTCGGTGATGGCGACGCCCTATTTCCAGACGCTGTATTCGCTGAGCCTGGCGCTCGGCCGGCCCGAGGTCATCTTCCGGCTCAATCTCTACGACCTTGCCGTTCGTGCCCCTGCCGTCCTCGTCGGCTTCCTGCAATGGGGCGCCGTCGGCATGGCGGCTGGCCGCGTGATCGCGGCAGGGATCATGGCGGTTTTCTTCCTGCGTTGGCTCCGCAACCTGCTGATGGTCGGCATCGCCGAGCAGCTGGCCAATCTCTGGAAGATCGCCGTCGCCGGTGCGGTCATGACGGCCGGGGTTCTCGGCTTGCGTGGCGCCATCGCGGCGTGGCACCTGCCGGCCCTGGCCGAGCTCGTCGCAATCGCGGCGCTTGGCGCTCTGCTTTACGGGTTCGGCCTTCTCGCCTGCGGGATGCGGCTCGCCATCGGCGCCGGGCGCCTCGATCTCTCTGATCGCTGGTGGCGGCCCCGGATCGGCGCTTCCAGGACCGGGGAAGGCTGGTGAGCGAGAGACTCGACCATCTCGACGGGCTCCGCGGCGTCGCGGCGGTCGCGGTCGTGATCTTCCACCTGATGTCGGCCCTGACGCCATGGCTCGTACCGGAACAGCAGCCAGGCGCGCATTGGATCGCCTATACGCCCTTTGCCGTGCTCTGGAACGGGACCTTTGCGGTCTCGGTCTTCTTCGTGCTGAGCGGCTTCGTCGTGACCAACGCGACCCTGCGCAAATCCGATCCGATCTGGATCGACGTCGTCATCCGCTATTTGCGGCTGGCGATCCCGGCAACCGCCAGCACGCTCGCGGCCTGGTCGCTGCTGAGCCTGTTTCCGACCTCTGCCACGGACCTCGCTGCGCTCACCGGCAGCCCCTGGCTCGGCTGGACCTACCAGGGACCGATCCCCAATCCGGCGGCCGCGATCTACAACGGCATGGCCGGGATCTTCCTCACCGGCGGCTCGTTCTTCAACAACGTCCTGTGGACGATGCGGCCCGAGCTGCTCGGCTCGATCCTCTGCTTCGCCGTCTGCGCTTTCACAAGGCCCCGCTCCAGGCTGGCAGTGGCGCTCGGCGGCGCCGTGATCTTCATCGCTCTGCGGCGCTATGACTATGTCTGCTTCCCGCTCGGCATCGTCCTGCGTGAGGCCTGGGCGGCAAGGCGGCTGCCGTCGGCCCTGCCGATCTCCGCGCTGCTCCTCGGCCTCCTGATCGGCTCGCAGAGCGGCGATGTGGCGCGCCAGCTCGGTCTCGACTGGCTGCCCGAGGCCTTGAATCCGGAGAAAAAGGGTGGGTTGCTCTACCCGCTCGGGGCGATGCTCGTCGTCTATGGCTGCCTGCGGTCCGGCCTGCTCGTCACCTGGCTCTCCGGCCGGGCCGGGCGCTTTCTCGGTGCGGTCTCGTTCCCGCTCTACCTGATCCACGTTCCATTGATCGATACGGTCGTGGCGGAAGCGTATCTGCGCGCGAACCAGCATGCGCTGGCGCTTGTCTGTCTCGTCGCCGGGAGCCTGCTGCTGATGGTCGCCATCGCCTATGCCGCGGAGCGCTGGCTCGAGCGGCCGTTCCTCGCCCTGCTCGGGCGCTTGCGCCGGCGTCTGCGGGCGATCCGGATCGGGCGCCGCGACATGCGCGGCGCCGCCGGCTGAGCCGGTCAGGATCTGCTGCGGTTGATCACGGCGCCGACGACGGTGGCCCCGGCCCGCCGGAGAGCGCCGAGGGCCTCGTTGAGCTCGTCATGGGTGGTCACGCCTTCGGCCGCGACGAGGACGACGATGTCGGCATGGGTCGCGAGCGCGACGGCATCGGAGGATTCACCGAGCGGCGGCAGGTCGATCAGCACCTCGCCGCGCTGCCTCGCCTCGGCGAAGACCAGGGCCGCGCTGGGATCCCTGAAGTCGACGAACCGGTTGAGCTGCGGCGTCGCCGAGCGGATCGGCAGCAGGTGAACCCCCTCGACATCGACATAGTCCGCCTGAGCCGTATCGCCCGAGGCGATCACATCTGTCAGCGATGCTCCCTCCTTGCCCTGCTCGGCGTGCACGCCATCTTGGCTGATGACGCTGACCTGGCGGCCGCGATGGTTGATCAGTTGCGCGAGATTCATCGTCAGCAGCGTCGCGCCTGCGCCGGCCCGCCAGGATCCGATCGCGACGACCGGGCTGCCCTGGAAGCGGCTTGCGGCCCAGGCGATCTCGATCGCCGTCTGCAGGTCGCGGATCGCCGCCGCGAAGGACCCGGCATCCGCGCGCGTCACCAGCATCGACTTGTCCGGGTCCGAGGCAGGCGCCTGCCGCCGGCCACCGACCTGGGGGACGACGGCGAGGCAGGGCAGGCCGGTTTCACGCACGAGGTCCTGCGGGAGGCGAACACGGCGATCGAAAGCCGAGGCGAGCGCGGCGACGAACAGGCCGCTGAGCAGGCTGAAGACGCCGGCGAAGGCCATGATCAGGCTGCTGCGCGGCGCCGAAGGGCCGAGCGGGGTCTGGGCCGCACCGATGATCCTCGCATCCGCATCCGGGATCGGTTGTGCGGGCAGCGCGCCGCTGCGGACAGCCGCCTCCGCGGTTCGAACCTGGGCCGCGAGCGCGTCCACCCTGCCTTGCAGGAACTCCGCGCCGCTACGGGCGGCATCGGCCTTGAAGGCGACGGATTGCAGCAGATAGGCGGAGGCTGCCGCGTTCGCGACCCGCGCCGGCAGGGCCGGATCGGTCGAGGAATAGGCGACCTCCAGGACATAGGACTGGCCGACCCGGCGCGCCGAGAAACGCCGCACGAAATTCTCGAATGCGCTGCGGCGCGGATCGGCGCGAAGCGAAGCCTCGCTGCCCTGGCTTGACGAATAGGAAGCTCCAACTGCTGCGAAGGCGCCGTGTAGCGCGGCGGTGACACGACCGCTCAGCGCCTGCAGCAGGCCCGGCGGCTGAGGCCCGAGTTCAGGATGGCTGCCCAAGGCCAGGGAGTCGAAAATGGTGCTGAGCAGCCGCTCGGAACGGATCACCTGCAATTCGCTGTCGGCGGCATTCAGATCGAGCGAGTTCGGCGCCACGATCTCGCGCGCCGCGGTCGGGGCCTGCCGCCGCGGCTCCAGCAATACCGTCGCAACCGCGCTGTAGGTCGGCGGCGTGGTTCGGACATAGGTCAAGGCTGCCGCCAGGCAGATCGCGACCCAGATGGCCAGCTTGCCCCTGTGCCGCAGCCCGGCGGCGCCGATCGTCCGCAGCAGGGCGACCGGGCCGTCGCTCGCCGGCGCCATGGCCGGCTCGGGCAGCGGCAGGATACGGAATGGCGCGCCGGATGCGTCCGGCTTTCCCAGCATCATCGGAACTTCCCCCTCGGCTGTAAGGCGGCGGCGCGCTCGGGCTGCATGCGCCCGCGCAGTACATCGGCGATCCCGAGCAGATTGCCCCAGAGGCGGCCGCGTCGATCGATGAACGGCTCGGGCCGGAGCGAGCGACCGAGATTGGCGGACATGTTGCGGAAGAGATGATCGGCGACCTGGCCAAGCGTCATCGTGCCCTTGCGCAGCATGTAGAGCGGATTGACGATCTGCGAGTAGCCGAAGCGTTCGCCGGCCATGCGGCCGCCCTTGACGCCCATATGGACGCCGATCGCATCGGCGGATTTGACCAGGCGCCCGCCGCGGCGCGCCAGCCCCGCCGCGAAGTCGCGATCCTCGAGCCAGCCATAGAGCACGAGCCGCTCGTCGAAGCGCAGATCGCCGATGCTGGCGAGGCGAAAGGCCATGTTGCACCCGTAAGGGCTGTAGGGCTCGATCCAGGACCAGTCGCTCGCCGGCGGCGCCGCGACCAGCCTCATCGCCTCTGCAAGCGCGATGCCGGGACCGCCCACGCCGTCGGCCAGGACCCGGCCGGTGAAGGCGACGATACTCGCCTCGTCGCGGAAGGTTCGGGCAGCGGTGGCCAGCCAATCCTGATGGGCGACGAAATCGTCGTCGAAGAAGGCGACGATCTCGGTCCCGGGCGGAAGATGCGCGAGCGCCGTGTTGCGCTGGGCCGCAAGCCCGGGCGGC
Organism: Allobosea sp. TAB14; assembly: GCF_052113865.1. Classification (NCBI taxonomy): domain Bacteria; kingdom Pseudomonadati; phylum Pseudomonadota; class Alphaproteobacteria; order Hyphomicrobiales; family Alloboseaceae; genus Allobosea; species Allobosea sp. TAB14. The sequence goes on from NZ_JBFRDQ010000004.1 coordinate 75,250, forward strand.
CCGGTCAGCACCACGACATCGTTGCGCCCCTGCAGATCGCCGGCATCGGCCGGATCGATGCAGGAGACGATGACGCTGTCGGGTTTCAGGCTCTGCTGGGCGAGAAGGTGCAGGACGGTCTGCGACACCACCTCCGGCCGGCCGCGGGTGGCGACGACGACGSCGATGCGCGGCGGCTTGAGGAGGGGCGCGATCTGCGCGCCGGGTCCGCCGGCGATGCGAGCAGCGCGGCATCGCCGCAGACCTCCGGCATGCTGGCGCAGTTCGAGGAGACGACCGGGCAGCCCCGTGCCATCGCCTCGATGATCGGCAGGCCGAACCCTTCGGTCCAGGACGGAAAAGCCAGGCAGAGCGCCCGCTCGAGCAGAAAGGCGAGATCGTCGTCACTGACCCGCCCGAGCAGGCTGACATTGGCGGCTTGCGCCAGCTGATCCGGCGCGAAGATGCCGTTGCCGCCCCCGGCGATGACGACGTCGATGCCGAGCTCCGCCAGGGCCGGCGCGATCTCGACGAGAAGAGAGAGATTCTTGTGGCGCGCCTGCGAACCGAGCGCCAGGACGAACTGCCGTTCGGCATTGCCCCGCGCCGCCAGCAATGCCGGAGCCTGCTCCGCCTTGGCCGAATCCCAGGCCAGCGCATGCTCGTGGCCGTTCGGAAGCACGGCGATATCGGCGGCACGCAGCGGCAGGTGCCGTGCCAGCTGCCGGGCCGAAGCCTGCGAGACGGTGGCGATCCGGGCGCTGCGGCGTGCCAGCAATGGCTGCAGCGTCCTGTATGCGGTGCGAAAGCCGCGGCTGTAGCTGTCGGGCGCGGCGAAGACATTGGCGTCGTGGATGCAGACGATCTGGTCGCCCTTGAGCGTCGGTGCCGTATTGCAGAGATTGAGCAGCCGCCCGCCCCAGAGCCGCGGCAGTTCCAGTTGCTCCCAGCCATGCCCTGTCAGTCRCCCGCCCTGGAGCGTGT